>CAYJGG010000005.1:0-27719 GCA_964369915.1 uncultured Oscillospiraceae bacterium
CTTATAGCTGTTGGTGTTTTTTATTTAATATTATTCTAAATTACTATCAATAGTTTGAGTAATAATACTTTCCATTATTTCATAAGTCATCATTCCAGGAAGATATCCAAAAACATTACCATCTGTGTCTATCATAAATGTAGTAGGATAAGCTGATAGTCCGTATTCTCTTTCTAATCTACCACTTGAATCTAAAACTGTTGGATATGTGTAGTTATTTTCTTCTAAAAAATCAATAACAGATTGCTCATCGCCTTCTTGAGTGAAAGGGTTTTCATCTGAAGAAGGGGAGGCAATGCCTAAGATAATAACGTCTTCTTCGTTTAATCCATAATTTT
Organism: uncultured Oscillospiraceae bacterium; assembly: GCA_964369915.1. GTDB lineage: Bacteria > Bacillota > Clostridia > Oscillospirales > Ruminococcaceae > RGIG3102. Next base: position 339 of record CAYJGG010000005.1, read on the forward strand.
CATATAATTTTTGGATATCAGGCATTTCCTCTCTACAAGGTGGACACCAAGTAGCCCAGAAATTTAAAAATACAACTTTGCCTTTATAATCTGACAATTTATGTGTGTTTCCAAATTGGTCTAATAATTCAAAATCAATAGCAGGAATTACATCGATATCTTCTTCACTTTCATCATTTGAAGAAGTTTCTTCATTAGTAGATTGGCTATCATCGTTTACAGTTTCACTTTGAGAATTACTTGAATTAGGGATAACTCCATCAAATGTTGATAGATATCCAGTAATGCTATTCATAATACCAGTAAACATCATAATACCCATTAAAACCATTAATACACCACCTATTTTAACAGTGTAGGCAACAACGGATTTATGCTTTTTAAAAAAGTTTAGACACTTTGTCGTGAAAATTCCTACTAATAGAAATGGAATTGTAAATCCAAGTGTATACACACCCATTAAAATAAGACCTGTACTCATTGAGTTTGCACTAGAAATCATTATTAAAACAGTTGATAATGCAGGGCCAACACAAGGAGTCCAAGCAAAGCTAAATACAAATCCCATTAATAATGCTGTAAAAGGGTTCATTTTAAAATTGTTAAGTTTTATTGGTAATTTAAATTCTTTACCTTTAAAAGGTTTATCGAATATGCCAAGTTGCATTAACCCTAGCATAATAACAATTATACCACCTATTCTTGAGAATAGCATTTGATATTCTGTAAAAAATCTTCCGGCTGCCGAAAAGCCAAGTCCTAATAAAAAGAATGCAAAACTCACACCGATTATGAAAAATACAGTGTTTGTAATAACTTTCTTTTGATTATATTTTTCACTTCCATCTTCACTTATACTTAAAGTGCCTCCTGAAAGATATCCCATATAAAGAGGGATAATCGGTAGTATGCAAGGAGATAAAAAACTTAGTATTCCTTGTAAAAATACGGTTAAAGCAGGTATAGTAACATCTAAATCAAATCCCATTTTAAACCTCCTTATTTATATCATAAATTAAATATTGCTTATGTGTTTCATCTAAAATTTCTAAAAACTTCAAAAGTTCATCTTTAGAATATTTTTCTTCTAATTTTAAAAAAACAAAATTATCTCTTTTTACAAATTCATCATTGAAAGGGCAGAATTTTTCTACTGCATATAGATGAGATATTCTTTTATCTTTTTTGCATTGCTTTCTAGTAACATAATTTTTTTCTTCTAATTCATTAACTTTTTGAGTAACAGCTGTAGTTTTCACACCTAATAGTTTTGCAATGCTTGAAATAGTATGCTTTCCAGATTCTTTGCAGATAATATTTCTATATAATAAAGAGTTATGAGATAAATCGTTTTGATGATTATTAATAATTTTAATTTGCGCAATAGTAAAATTATAAAATAAATCACTTGTAAGATTTGAGAATTTCTTTATCATAAAAAATCACCTCCTAGTGTATGGTTTAAATTGGTAATTTAAATTATATAAGTTTTCTTACTTAAAGTTTAACCTTAATTTGTGTTTAAATCAAGATAGAATTACTGAAATTTAAAATATCTAATATTATTTTAAGTTTGTTCATAATTTATTATAAAAAAATTAAAAGGCGACTATTTGTCGCCTTTTAATTTACGGAAGGAAAATTATATTTGATGATTTTTAGAAATTTGAAGGAGTTTTATAAATACTTCTTCATTTAGAGGTTTTCAAATAAATATCCTTGAATAATCATAATTGATTTTTCTTAATTGAGATAGGGTTATATTTTTAACTTTATAAACATTATATCATGATAGATATTAAAAATCTATCTTAAAATAATAAATTAACAATTTCTTCTTTTATATAGTATGGAGTTCACAAAAATTTAATTATTTGATACTAAAAATACAGCTTAAACCTATTATTGATTTTAATTTTTGCATATACTAATGAAATGAAAAAAATATTCACCTATTTTCATTCGTTTAATTGCACCAATGCTTAAAAAAACAAATAATCAAATTGCATGCTTTATAACAAAGTAAGGATAATAAATTAAGAAAAAATTAAACCTACACACAAAATATCTAGTTTATATAATAGATAAAAACCCACCATTTTATAAATGGTGGGTTTTTAGTTTCAAATTCGAAACTATATTGACAAAATAGCTTGCTCTTGGTATAATTTCAATATTGAAACTATATGGAGGAAGTATTATGAAAAAAGCATACTTTAAATTTATGAGTGCTGTTGACATTGATTGCTATAAAAATTTAAGGGATAGCAAAATTGGAAGAACTTTGCCTTATTCAGATATTGTGCAATTATTTATTTTAGGGCATAAAGAAAAAACAACAGTTAGTGAGCTTGCAGATAGACTTAATCTTTCAAGACCAGCAACAACTCAAAAGGTTAATGAACTTGAGAAAAAAGGCTTTATTATTAAAACTCAATCAAAAGAAGATAAAAGAGTTACATATCTTTCATTATCAAAAGAATTAATTGAAAGTAGTAAAGATACAAAATCTAGCACATTAATGGATGCAGTTGATGAAAATTTTTCAGAAGAAAAAAAGGCTGTATTTTCTGAAATACTTGAGTTTATGGCTGATTATTTATTGGAGGAATAATGCGAAACGAATTTATAAAAATTTCAGGGGCAAGGGAAAATAATTTAAAAAATATATCTGTTAGTATTCCAAAATATAAATTAGTAGCACTCACTGGAGTTTCAGGGAGTGGTAAGAGTAGTTTTGCAATGGATATATTGCAAAAAGAATGTCAAAGGCAGTATTTAGAATCTATGGGAATGGTGACAGATGGCTTAAATAAACCTAAAATAGATAGCATAGAAGGTTTATCTCCATCAATTTCAGTAGGTCAAAGAGTGCTTTCTAGAAACCCACGCTCAACTGTTGGGACTTATACTGAAATTTTAACATATTTGCGTATACTTTATGCAAAACTTGCAACAAGGATTTGTGTAAATTGCAAAGGAGAAATACCACCAAATTTTGATGAAGATGAAGGAATTGATTTTCAAGACAATAATTGTCCGCATTGTAAAACAAAACTTCAGCATCTTTCAATGGCAAGTTTTTCTTTTAATAAAACAGAGGGTGCATGTAAAAAATGTAAAGGGATAGGAACAATTACTTCTGCAGATTATTCAAAATTATTAGATGAAGAAAAAACTATTAAAGATGGAGCTTTTTATTTATGGCAAAGCGAACTTTTTGCAGAACATTACTCTAAAAATTTAGAAAAATGTGCACAGCACTATGGATTTGAGTTTGATGTTAATAAGAAAGTTAAAGATTACAATGAATTAGAAAGACTCGTTTTATTTTATGGTGTAGATAGCGATGAATTTAAAAAGTTGTTTCCAAATATAAAAAAACCAAAAAGAGTTGCAGACGGAAATGTTGAAGGGATAATGAATTTTATTGATAAAAAAATTATTGAATCCGCAACAAAAAAATTAAATAATCCAATATTAAATTCAGCCTTAATTCAAACTAAATGCACAGAATGTGATGGAACAAGGCTGGGGTTTGATGGGAGAAACGCGGTTTTAAATAAAAAAACAATAACTGAAATAAGTAAATTTACAATGTTTGAAATGATACAGTTTATAAACGATACTAAAAACACATTATCTGATTCTGCAAAAATTATAGCAAAGCCAGTTATTACCGATGTTTTAAAAAGGGTAAAAGGAATTGAAAAAATAGGACTTGATTATTTATCTATTGATAGGCCAGTTTTTACTTTATCAGGAGGCGAAAGTCAAAGATTAAGATTAGTTAGCATTTTAGAAAGTGGATTAACTGGAGTTTTATATATTTTAGATGAACCAACCACAGGTCTGCATGCACAAGATACAAAACTTTTATTAAAATCAATAAAAAGACTTCGTGATTTAGGTAATACTGTTATAGTTATAGAACACGATATGGATTTTGTTAAGCAGTGTGATTATGTTATAGATTTTGGTGTTGGAGCTGGCTCTTTAGGTGGAGATATAGTTGCTGAAGGAACTCCACTAGAAGTTGCAAAAAATAAAATTTCAAAAACTGCAAAATATTTAGATAATAATAAAGTGGAATTAAGTAATAAAAAAGTGAATTTTAATAATTGTATAGAAGTAAATAATGCCTATATGCATAATTTGAAAAATGTATCAGTGAAAATACCTTTAGGACATCTAGTTTCCTTTGCCGGAGTTTCAGGCAGTGGCAAAAGCTCGCTAGTTTTTGATGTTATAGAAAAATATGCAAGTGGTAAAAAAGTAAAAGCTGAGAAAATTCTAGGAATTGAAAATCTTGGGGGAATAATTAAAATAGATCAAAGTGCTATAGGAAGACAAATCAGGAGTAATGTTGCGACATATAGCGAAGTGTTCACTTTAATTAGAGAGCTTTTTTCAAGGCAACCAGAAGCAAAAAAACTAAAATTAAAACCGGCAGATTTTTCATTTAATGTTAAAGGTGCTAGATGCGAAAAATGCGAAGGTCTTGGCGTAATTCCGCTTGATATGCAGTTTTTAGATGATGTTGAAGTAGTTTGCCCTGTTTGTAAAGGTCATAGGTTTAAAAAGAAAATTTTATCAGTTAGATATAATGAAAAAAATATATCCGATATTTTAAATGCAACGGTGCTCGAGAATATTGAGTTTTTTAAAGAAAATAAAGATATACTAAAAAAATTAAACACAATAGATGAGGTAGGTCTTTCATATTTAAAACTTGGACAATCAACAACAACTCTATCTGGCGGTGAATCTCAAAGATTAAAACTATCAAAAGAACTTGCAAAAGGCAATAACTATCACACTTTATACCTTTTAGATGAGCCGACCACAGGCCTTCATCCTGCTGATAGTGAAAAATTATTAAAACTATTAAAAAAATTAGTTTTGCAAAATAATTCAGTTTTTATAATTGAACATGAAATTAATATGCTTAAAAACAGTGATTATATTATAGAGCTTGGTCCTTTAGGTGCAGATAAAGGTGGAGAGATAATAGCAAAAGGAACACCGCTTGAAATATCTTTAAATGAAAACAGCTTAACTGGAAAATTTTTAATAGAATAATTAAATTTATTTAATAAATAAAATCCACCAATTATTTGGTGGATTTTATATTTATAATTTTATTAAGCGAACTGTCATAATTATTGGCGTTTTTTCATTTGTAAAAGGAATTTCATAAAAAGCATCAAGATAAAAGCCAGTTTTAAAGCTAAGGTTTAAAATATCACTAATTGTGCGATGATAATAATTTTGTAAAGAAGGTTGATTTTCTATGGCAACTCCTTTATTAATACAAGGGGTGAAATAATCTTCATTTTCATATGTAAAGCAAGGATGATGAGTTGCAAAAACAAAACTCCCTTTTTCACAAAGCATATCATACACAGCTTTAAATAAAGCTTCGATTTTATAAATATCCATAATAGCCATATTACAAACTGCTTTTGTGAAAAGTTTATCTTTTTTCAATTTTAATAAATCGTCGTAATTAGTGGCATCACAAACAAAGAAATCCACTTTATCTAACACAGCCTGTCTTCTTTTTATAGCAAGTTCTATCATTTTTTTGCTATAATCAAAAGCTATAACATTAGCCCCTTTTTTTGCTATATATTCAGAATAATTTCCGTTTCCACAAGCAATATCAAGCACTAAATCATAGCTGTTTATATCTAGAAGTTTATCAACATAAGGTCTAACTAAATCACGATGAAAAGAATTAGATTCATCGCCCATATAATTATCCCAAAATTCTGCGTTTTCTTCCCAAGCGTCTAGTCCATTCTCGTTAAAATTCATAAAACTCTCCTTTTATGGACTTAATTATACTATAAGCTAAAATTTTATTCAATAATTTAGTTTGGTTTGCTGGAAGATTTTTTCAGATAAACTCTTCACAAAATAATAATTTATGGTAAAATAAAATTAGATACATAATAAATCCACTATGATGCATAAATAGGGAGGTATACATGAGAAAAAAAGTTTTAATTATTTTTTTAGCAATACTTTGTACGGCGTGTGTTTTTACAGCGTGTGGTGATGATTCAAAAACGCAGGAAAATGATAAGATAGAGCAAACATCACAAACAGAAAAAGAAGAATTACTCGATGAAGAGAATGAAGCTAGTGAAGTAGAGGAATTCGAAAACTATTATGAAGATTATGAAATTAATTTAGCATCGAAAGACGAATTAATAGGAACTTGGATTCATTACCAAGAAGAAATGTCTTACACTTTCTATCAAGATAACACATTTGAATTTGATGATCCAGAATCTACTTTTTATGGCGAATACACTTATGAAGATGGAGTATTAACTGTCGATAGTAAACACGGCACAATTAATGAAGGATATTTAGATAAAGCTGGTGAAGGCTCTACTACCCTTTTAATTATTGATGAATACGAATACTACTTTTTAAAACTATATGAAGACGATTATGACGAGGAAGAAGATTATCAATTTGATGAAGATTATTATGAAGAAGATTATCAAATTAAATATAATTATTCATCATTAGAAGAATTTGGCGTTGATGTAGATGAAGATTTTGATGGTATGCTTTACACTTTAGATAGAGGTACTGCTGTTTTTGATTATAACGATCCTTCTAATACATACTATCCAGCTCCAGCTGACTACACTTTGGAAATTGTGGGTGAAACTGTTTATGAAAATTATAAAGAAATTGCATTTCAATTAAGTATTTATTACCCAGATTATATAAAACCAAATTCCGATGATTATATACTTTCATCAAGTTTTTTATTTTATGATTATTTAACTTCATATGCAATACCGGTTAATAATTATTCGCTAATCAGTGATTATGGTGGAGCAAATAGCTATGCAGCGGTTATACCTTATCCAGAAAACGATATAGAAATCTTTATAACATATTCTTGGGACTCAGAATATGATGTTGGGGATTATTTTTTGGTAGATTACTACTACTTTGTTGCAAGTGTTCCAGTTGAATATGAAAATTTAGTTCTTTCAATAGTACCAGCAGCAGAAAAATATGAAGATTTTGCAAGTGATATAAATATGATTTCAAACTTTGAAGGAGTTTCATATTTTGATTTATCATTCGGATATGAAACAATTTTCTTTAGAATTCGTTAATATAAAGGAGTATATTATGAATATGCAAACTAAAATGAATGACTATGAATTGCAAGAGAAAGCAAAAGAATTAAATGAAGAATTACAAAAATACCAAAAATTAAATAATTTATTATTTTTTATAATTATTATTTCAATGGTATTAGCCACAGTTGCGTATGCTATTTCAAATCAAAATGAAATTGCGTATATTTTAGTGGCTATAATTATGGTTTTTCTAGTTTTTTTTTACTATGCAAAAATAAAAGCAGATAGCTATAAAAATAAAATAAAAGAATTAATATATAATAATAATTTTATTTTTGAAATTTTATCAGAATATTTTGAAGTGAAAAGCTATGATAAAGAAAATCATATTTCAAAAGATGTTATTAAAAACTCAGAATTAACTGAAAAATATAATAAATTCTATGGTAGTGATTATGTTAAAGCAAATTATAAGGGAATGGATTTTGAGTTTTCAGATATTAAACTAATAATGTCTAAAACAGATAGAACTAGTGAAAACTTGCAAAAAAAAGAAAGAGCAGTTTTATCAGGGTTGTGGCTTATTTGCAATACTGATTTTAATTTTTCATCAAGGCTAACTATAAAAGAAAAGGTTGGAAGTGCTAAAATATTTAATAATTCTAATAGTGAATATACAAATAATTCTAATTTTAATAATAGATATATCGTGCAAGCACAAGATGAAGAATTAGCGTTGAAAATTTTAAATGCAAAATTCATAAATTCTATATTAGAGTTAAATGATAGATTAAATGGTTTTTTAAAATTAGATTTTTACGAAAATAAAATCACAGTAACTATTCATAATACAAAAGATAATTTTGAAATTGATTTTAAAAATAATGAAGCAGAAAATATAAACAGGTTAAAAGAGAAGTATAAAAAAGAAGTTGAATATATTTTAGAAATTCTTGATTTTATAAAAGAAAATATAGCTTTATAATAAATATGCAAGGTGTTAATATGAAAAAGAATTTTAAATTTACTGCAAACATACAAAAAGCAAGTGGTGGTGGAGCATTTGTTCCGATTCCATTTAACATTAAAGAAAAATTTAATAAAGGTAGATTAAAAGTTAAAGCAAAATTTGATGGCGAAGAATACACAGGAAGTATCGTTAATATGGGATTTAAAAATGAAGATGGTACTGTGTGTTATATCCTTGGAATTTTAAAAGAAATTAGAAAAAAGATAAATAAGGATATTGGAGATAACGTTGTAGTAGAAATTGAAGTTTTGGATTAATTGCGCATATTAGGTAAATTTAGTTTAAGAAAAGGAGGATTAAAAATGTCTTTAATTAATGTTAAAAATCTTACTTTTTCTTATGAGGGTAGTTATGATAATATATTCGAGGATGTTTCGTTTCAAATCGACACTGAGTATAAACTAGGCTTTACTGGAAGAAATGGAAGAGGTAAAACAACGTTTTTAAATCTTCTTTTAGGAAAATATGAATATAAAGGGAGTATTTCATCATCGACAAATTTTGAATATTTCCCATTTCAAGTAAGCGATAAAACTAAAAATACAATAGATATTATAGAAGATATTTATCCCGATTATGAATATTGGAAGATTAAAAAAGAATTATCGCTTTTAGAAGTTGATGAAGAGGTTTTATATCGTAATTTTAATACTCTTTCTAGTGGAGAACAAACAAAAGTATTACTAGCTGCGTTATTTTTAAAAGAGAACAATTTTTTATTAATAGATGAGCCAACTAATCATCTTGATATGGCAGCTAGAAAAATAGTTAGTAAATATTTAAATGGTAAGAAAGGCTTTATTTTAGTCTCGCATGATAGAACATTTTTAGATGATACAGTGGACCATATTTTATCAATTAATAAATCAAATATTGAAATAGTAAAAGGCAATTTTTCCTCTTGGTATGAAAATAAACAAAGACAAGATAATTTCGAATTATTAGAAAATGAAAAATTAAAAAAAGAAGTGAAGCGCCTTGAAAAAACAGCAAAAGAAAAAGCTGATTGGTCAGATAAAATAGAGGCAACTAAAATTGGGACAGGTGCGTTTGATAGAGGTTATATAGGGCATAAAGCGGCAAAAATGATGAAGCTTTCAAAGGCAATCGAAAAAAGGCAAACTGCTGCTATAAATGAAAAATCAAAATTATTAAAAAATATAGAAAATAGCGATAATTTAAAAATATCCAGTTTAAATTATCATTCCAAAAAACTAATAACTTTAGAAAATATCTCTATAAAATATGATGAAAAAATAATTTGTAAAAATATAAGTTTTAATATTGAGCAAGGCGATAGGGTAGCTATTATAGGGAAAAATGGTTCAGGCAAATCTAGTGTAATTAAGCTGATTTGTGATGATGATATAAATTACACAGGGGATTTTAAAAAAGGAAGTCAATTAAAAATATCAAGAGTTTTTCAAGAAACCCATGATTTAATAGGTAATTTATCCGATTATGCTAAAATTAATGAAATAGATGAGAGTTTATTTAAAGCAATTTTAAGAAAATTGGATTTTTCAAGGATTCAATTTGAAAAAGATATGAAGGATTTTAGTGCTGGACAAAAGAAAAAAGTTTTAATAGCGAAAAGTCTTTGTGAAAAAGCACATATATATATTTGGGATGAACCACTTAATTTTATTGACGTTTTATCACGGATACAAATAGAAAACTTGATTTTAGAATTTGAGCCTACTATTTTATTTGTAGAACACGATAAAGCTTTTGCAGAAAATATAGCAACGAAAAAAGTTGAATTATAAAAAAATAGTTACCGTAAAGGTAACTATTTTTTTATAAATTTTAGTATTGCTTTAGCAAATCTTCAATAGCATTTTTTGTTTTTTCGTGATGTTTTTTTATGGATTTTTTCAACTTAATATAATCTTTATCTTCAATAGCTTTTATTATATCATGATGGTCAGTATGTCTTTTTAAAGGTGATAATGCCACGGCATTTATATTTGATAATCGTCCTTTCCACATTTCATTTAATTTAGTGTGGGTATTAGTTATATAAGTGTTTCCCAAAAAACTGATTATTAAATTCTCTAAATTTAAACCTGGGGCTTCAGAGTTACCACTTTTAGATATTAAATTTGTATACTCTTGTGTTTCATGCTCATAAAGAAGTTGTATTTGTTCTTTTGTAATGACCTTCGCTGCTTCCATAATACCATACTGTTCAATCATTTTTCTTGCCTCAACCATTTCTTTTGCAGCAAGTAACGTGGCCTTTGAAAGCTCATCATTTTCATCTAAATATAAAGAAAAGAGTGAAGAATCGTAATTTTCAAAATAAATACCACTTCCTTGTTTTATAGAAATAATATAGTTAGATTGCAACACTTTCATAGCTTCACGAATACTAACACGACTGATTCCAAGAATTTCAGTCCAACCTCTTTCAGTAGGAAGTTTATCACCTTTTTTTAAATTATTATCTTTAATATATTGTAGAATTTTTTTTATTGCAACATCATGCATTATAACTCTATTTTTTAAATTTGAATTCATAAATTAACAACCTTTCTTATATTACGATGATATCACAAAATTAATATTAATTCAAATAGTCTTTTAATATTTTATATTTTTAGTGTAAATATATAAAATTGGTATTACTAATTTGTGAATAACACTAAATTCATCACATCAATATTGACATAAGTACTTGCAAAGGTTATAATTGACTCAAATTGGTATTACCAATACTAAACGTTAATTATAAAGGAGTTAAATCATGAAAATCACAGATATTAAAATTATTCCTGCAAATAGCTTTTTATATGTTAAAATTTATACAGACACTGGTTTACACGGTGTTGGTGAATCAGGTGCTTGGGGATTTTTGACAGCTTCAGCAGAAGCGATAGAATCTTTTAAAACTTATCTAATTGGAAAAAACCCATTAGATATTGAGCATCACTGGCAGTATATGTATCGTTGTTATCATTTTAGAGGTGCAGCGGTTATGGCAGCAATAAGCGCAATAGATATTGCTTTATGGGACATAGCAGGAAAGCATTTTAACACTCCAATCTATCAATTACTAGGCGGAAAATGCAGAGAAAAAATACGTACATACTATCATGTATCAGGAACTACAACTGAAGAATTACTTGCAGATTGCAAAAAAGCGATTGATGAAGGGTTTGATGCTATTGGACATTTATCTCCATTTTTAGATGAGCCTAGAAGTGTTGTACAGACAGGCGGATATGCAAAATTTATAAATGAAGCGATTGAAAGAGTTGCTTTAGTTAGAGAATTAGTTGGTGAAAACGTTGATTTATGTTTAGAGCTTCATAGAAGAATGAAACCGATGGAAGCAATAACTTTTGCAAAAAAAGTAGAGAAATACACACCGATGTTTTTAGAAGATCCTATTATTCCAGATAACTTTGATTCCATGGCTGAAGTTGCAGCAAAATCAAATGTCCCTATTGCAACTGGCGAAAGAATACATACAATACAAGAGTATCAAATGTTATTTGCAAGAAATGCTCTATCATTTGCAAGAGTTAGTCCTTGCGTTTGCGGTGGTATTTCAGGAGCTGTAAAAATTGCACATATTGCGGAAGCGAACGGTGCGTTAATCGTTCCTCATAACCCTTTAAGTCCAGTTAGCTCAGCTGCTTGCATTCAGATATGTGCAGCAGTTGAAAATGTTGGAATTATGGAACTTCCAAACCATGAGGGTATGTCTGCTACTGAAAGATATACAAGCGAGAATAAAGTTGATTTTAAATCATTTAGCCAAAGTGATTTAGTAACTTGGACACCTAAGGCTGTTAAAGGATATATAGATGTTCCAACTGCTCCAGGGCTTGGAATAGATTTAGTTGATGATATAGAAAACTTATATCCTTTTAAAAGAAGAAAAATCTTCACAAAGCAACATGAGGATGGATCAATTGTTGATCAATAAATAAAATCATATTCACAAAAAGAATTTAATACAAATGTCTTTTGTTTTATAGGAGGAATATAAAATGCATGCATTAGAAAAAATATTAGCAGCACATGCTGGAAAAGAAAAAGTTGAAAAAGGAGAAATAGTTGATTGCTTAGTTGATGTAGCTGGAATAAATGATATATACTTGCAAACAGTTTACTCGTTTAGAGAAATAGGTGGAACAAAAGTTGCAAACCCAGATGGAGTAGTTATATTTTTAGATCATTATTCACCTCCTTCAACGGTTCGCCAAGCTCAAATCCATAGAGAATTTAGAGATTTTTCTTATGAACATGGAATTAAGCATTTAATGGATATTAATCAAGGTGTATGCCATCAAATCTTAGCTGATAAAGGTTTTTCTGCACCAGGCAGATTAATGGTTGTAACTGATTCACACACAACAAGTCATGGTGCTTATGGAGCTTTTAGCACAGGCGTTGGTGCAACTGATATGGCGGCAATTTTAAAAACAGGAAAACTTTGGTTTAGAGTTCCTTCTATAATTAAAATCACAATAGATGGAGTTTTACCAAAAAATATATATGCAAAAGACATTATTTTAAAAATTCTAGGAGATTTAAAAGCAGATTTTGCTGTTTATAAAGGAATAGAATTTACTGGGACAACTATCTCGAATATGTCTATATCAGAAAGAATGACACTTTGCAATATGACAACTGAAATAGGAGCCAAAGCAACATATATTCAGCCTGATGAAATAACATTTGCAGCTTTAAAAGAGGCTGGTGTGAAAGAAGATGAATACACTATTTATCATACTGATGAAGGATATCAATACGAACATGAGTTATACTATAAAGCAGAAGAATTTAAGATGAATTTAGCTGTTCCATTTTCTGTTGATAATGTTGAATTGATTGATGGAATACTTGGAATACCAGTAAATCAAGCATATCTTGGTTCTTGCACAGGTGGAAAACTCGAAGATATTAAAATAGCAGCAGAAATTATTAAAGGTAAAAAAATAAATCCAAAAACAAGAATGCTTATAGTTCCAGCTTCTCAAAAAGTACTTCTTGATGGAATAGCAAATGGCTGGATAACTGATTTAGTTAATGCAGGTGCTACATTAGTAACACCGGGCTGTGCATCTTGTCTTGGAACACACGAGGGAATGATTGCAGACGGCGAAGTTTGCGTTTCTTCAACTAATAGAAACTTCCCAGGAAGAATGGGACATAAGAATGGTAGAATCTATCTTGCATCTCCAGCAGTTGTGGCAGCCTCTGCTTTAGCTGGCTGTATTGCAAGACCAGAAGATTACATAAATAATTAGAAATGAGGAGAAAATTATGAAAAAAATCGTAACAGGGAAATGCCATGTTTTTGGTAATAATATAGACACAGATCAAATTTGTCCTGGTGCATACCTTGAACTTACTGATCCAAAAGAAATTGCTTCTCATTGCTTAGAAGGTGCGGATCCTGAATTTAAAAATAAATTCGCAGAAGGCGACATTATAATTGCTGGAACAAATTTTGGTTGTGGTTCTAGTAGAGAGCATGCGGCTATCTCACTAAAAAATGTTGGTGCAGGAGCTGTTGTGGCTGAAAGTTTTGCAAGAATATTTTATAGAAATGGAATTAATATGGGGCTTAGTTTAATTATAGCTCCAGGAATTAGTGAACTTGTAAACACTAATGATGAGCTAACACTAGATACTACAAGCTGGACAATAAAAAATCTTTCTACAAATAAAGAAATTAAATGCGAAGCTATTAGTGATTATGCTATGAATATATTAAACGCTGGCGGAATAAAACCGTTATTACTGCAAAATAATTAATGTATTTTAATACTATTAGTTTTATTGTATAATTATTTTTTATAAATATATTAATGAATTTCAAAAAACCTATCTATTTTCATAGATAGGTTTTTTTGAAGTTTTGATTTTATCAAACGACATTCTATTTTGTTTGATTGTTTTTAATATATGTAATACTAGGACGTCCCTTAGTTTCATAATTAATTTTACACAACACTAGTTTTTGATCTGCTAGGTAGTTTAAATACCGTCTAATAGTTACACTTGATAATTTACATACATCAGAAAGTTCATCACAGGTATAATATCTTGTAGATTCTTTTTCTAACTCTTCTAGTATCATATCTAAAGTTTGCTGTTGGAGTCCTTTTGGTAATATAGGTTGTGTAGCAACATTACTACTTATAAGACCATCAATTAAATCTTGATTTAAAGTTTTAGAGCTAACTAAAATATTCTTCTTTTTTAAAAATTTTTCAATTGCACTGTGAAATCTTAAATATTCAAAAGGTTTTATAAGGTAGTCTATAATACCCAAACGTATCATCTCATCTACAATTTTAGCATCATTTGATGCAGTCACCATAATTACATCTACTGGGATTGAAGAACTTCTAATTTTTCGTAAAACCTCAAGACCATCTAAAATAGGCATATATAAATCTAAAACCACTAAATCAACTCGATTATTTAAAATATATTCCCAAGCTGATTTTCCATCATGAAAACATTCTTCAACTTTGATTTCTTGAAATTCTTCCATATAAATTCTGTTAATATGTGCCACCATAGGATCGTCTTCTACAATAATTGCGTGTATCATAAATTTTTAATCTCCTATAATATTTATCTTGGTTTACTAACGGCTATTGTGATAGAGGTTCCTACCCCTAATTCTGAGTATATATCGATAGTGCCTTCATTATTGTCCAAAATACTTTGCACAAGTGACATACCTACACCTCTATCGGCACCTTTTGTACTATACCCTGATTCCTTGAATTTATTAACCTGACTTTCCGTCATGCCCACGCCAGTATCATCAACACTAATAACAATTCCTTGATCATCAAGGTAAATAAACATTGCTACTTCTTTTGGTTTTTCTCGATCGGAATCTTCATTTATAGCATCAAAAGAATTTTCGATTAGATTACCAATAATAGTTACAATAGAGCTCGTAGGTAGAAATTTATTGTGAGCAGGCAAACAAGAACTGTCATGCAGATTGAAACTTACACCTAATTCTTTAGCTCTACTTATTTTTGCAAGTATTAAAGCTGCAATAGTTTTATTCTCTATATTTTTTACTACGCTGTTTATTATATTTTCTTGCTCTTTTACAATACCTAGAATATATTTTTGTGCATCTTCATGTTCTCCAAGCTGTAAAAGTCCTAAAATAACATGTAGTTTATTCATAAATTCATGAGTATTTGCACGCAGAGCATGAATAATGTGATTTACGCCGGTTAATTGCTCTGCTAGTTTAGTTACTTCTGTGCGGTTTCTTAAAATAGCAACAGCTCCGATAAGTTTTTTCTTATCGCGAATAGGAATTTTATCATAAATGATAATAGTTTCTCCATGTATGGTACTAAGATTACAAATAGGCTCACCTGAGTTTATAACATCAGACATTTTAAGCTGTGGAAATATTTTTTGTACATCTTTATCATTTAAATTTTCATCTTTTACATCAAATAATTCTCGAGCCGCATTATTGAAGAATATTATTTTACCTTTTAGATCTATGGCAATAAGTCCTTCATTTAAAGAGTTCATGATGTCTTCTCTTTGTAAAAATATTTGAGTTATCTTATCTGGCTCATAACCTAAAAGGGAAGTTTTTATCCTTGTGCTCAATACGATAGAGCAAGAAAACCAAACAGATATAAGAATAAAAATTGATTGTGCATAGCTTTGAAACATACCCATTCTTAGATCATGCATGTTTGATGTTAATGTTCCCACAACAACAAAACCTATTTGAGTATCTCCAGTTTCGTTATAAACTGGATAAAAATATCGTGTTTGATGTCCTTGTGTCCCTGTGGCAACAGAAGAATAATGCTCGCCTTCTAGCACTCTATAATCATCATCTCCTACGACATGTGCGCCTATTTTTGTTTTATCTATATGGTAATATCTTGTTCGTGTCATATCCGCAATAGTTATAATATCCACATTTTTATCATTATCTACAATATCATCAAGAAAATCATTTAACCTTGTATTAACATCTTCTTGTTCGAGTGTATTTATTACCTCATAAGATTTAGATATAATATATGCTGTATTTTTAAGATTATCTATTAACATAGTATCAGATAAATTAAAAGTGAAATTTATTGAAATAGCCAAACAAATTAAAGAGATAAAACCAACTAACACAATATTATAAATTAATATTTTGGCAGAAAGTGTTGATTTTTTTTCTTTGAACATTATAAACCTCCTTTGAGAATAAACATCGTTTGATACTATCTTACTTTGATATATATTTTTTTGCAAGTATATTTACACTAAAATATATTTAAATACATTTTTTTTACTTTAAAAAGCCTTTATAAAGTTCTAAATGCTTTGCAAATAAACAAAAAAATGATACTATATAGTTAATGTATGATAATTTGATATTTGATTAACTATAGATTTAATCAAACTACTTATATTTACACATAAATAGTCCGATTATGTGATAATAAGTATAATAATAGTTTATATCAAAATCTAAGTATTACAAATTCATTTTATCTAAAGTTTAACCGGAATTAAAAACCAAAAAAACTATTAATCAACATTAGAAAAGAGGAGAAAAAAATGAGTAATTTAGCAAAAGAAAAAACAGGTTACAAACTGTATGGTATGCCTTGGCAACTATTTGCCGTTTTGTCAATGTTCGTTTTAGCAGCAGCGTATATGGGATATCTTCCTACAGGGCTTGTTGGCGCATTTCCAATTATGATTGTGCTTGGTACTATTATCAATGAAATAGGGGATAAACTTCCTATTGTTAACAAATATCTTGGTGGTGGTGCCATAGTTGTTATATTTGGTACAGCAGCAATGAACACATACGGACTATTAAATGAAAGCACAGTTACAGTAATTAGTGATTTCATGAAAAGTGGAACATTCCTTGATTTTTATATCGCAGCTCTAATTACAGGTTCTATCTTAGGTATGAACCGCACTCTACTTATTAAATCAGCAATAAGATACTTACCTGCTATTATCGGTGCAGTTGCAGCAGCAATTGGTCTTGTTGCTCTTGTTGGTACTCTTATAGGATATGGTGCTACAGAAGCTGTACTTTATATTGCTATCCCAATTATGGGTGGTGGTATGGGTGCTGGTGCTATCCCACTATCAAAAATCTTTGGTGAAAGCCTTGGTTCAGATCCTGAAGTTATTTTATCTATTATGATTCCTGCTGTTGCTTTAGGTAACGCACTTGCAATCGTATGTGGTGGTTTACTAGACAGACTTGGAAAAATAAAACCTAATTTAACAGGTAATGGTAAAATATTAGCTGATAAATCAGCTGGTGATATTGAAATAGCTGATTCGCCAGAATATATTAAAATTCGTGATACACTAACACTACAAAACATGGGTATGGGCTTATTTATTTCTACAGCTATGTTCACATTTGGTACAATTTTAGGAAAATTAGTTCCTAGTATCCATGGATATGCTTGGATGATAATAGCAGTAGCAATTATTAAAGGCTTAGGTCTATTACCAGAAGAATTCGAAATCGCATGTTTCCAATGGTATAGATTCTTAATGTCAAATCTAACAAGTGCTATGCTAGTTGGTATCGGTCTTGTTTACACAGATTTACAACAAATTATAGACGCATTCTCAGTAGAATATCTACTACTTGTTTCTGTTACACTTATCGGCGCTATGTTAGGTGGTGCGATTGTTGGTAAACTTGTTGGTTTCCATCCAATTGAAGCATCTATTACATCTGGTTTATGTATGGCTAACATGGGTGGTACAGGTGACGTAGCGGTGCTATCTGCTTCAAGAAGAATGGATTTAATGCCTTTTGCTCAAATCTCTTCTCGTATAGGTGGTGCATTTATGCTTATTCTATCTAGTATCATATTACAGTTTATAGGATAGATAGCCTTTGCTTATAAAATCAAAATTTAGTATATAATCAAAATGCCATCTATGTTGTTACTAGATGGCATTTTTATATATTATGTTTTATGCAAAGCTTTTAACTAAGCTTATATAATATATAAATAATGCGAACTTAAATTTGATTTATTTAATTAATAATTTAACGGGAGGATATATATGGAAATTCTAAAAATCGCAGTTGCAGGAACATTAGAGTCAAGCGATGTATATGTAAAGATTGAACCAGTAGAAGAAGGGCTAGAAATTATTTTGGAGTCGGCTGTAATGGAACAATTCGGTGAAGAAATCATTGCTACAGTTAAAGAAGTTTTACAAGAACAAAAAATTGTAAAAGGTAAAATTTCGCTTAATGATAGGGGAGCTATTGACTGCACTATTAGGGCAAGGCTTGAAACAGCTATAAAAAGAGCACAGGGGGTAATATAATATGAGACGTACAATGCTATTTATTCCTGGAAATACACCTAGTTTATTAATGAACGGTGATATTCTAGGCTCAGACAGTGTGGTTTTAGATCTTGAAGATGCAGTATCTCCAACTCAAAAAGATTCGGCAAGAATTTTAGTGAGAAATACTTTAAAATATTTAGACTATAAAAACTGTGAAACTATAATAAGAATTAATCCAATTGAAACAAGTTACTGGCAAAAAGATTTAGATGCTGTTATTCCTGAAAAACCTAATGCTATACTAATTCCAAAAGTAAATACTGCACAAGATATTGTTTTAGTAAGTAATTATATTGCAAAAATCGAAGAAAAACATAATATGCAAGTGAACACAGTTAAAATAATAGCTTTACTTGAAACAAGTATGGGTATTGAGAATGCATTCTTAATAGCTACTGCGGATAAACGCATTACAGCAATGTTCTTAGGTGCTGAAGATTTAACTGCAGACTTGCAATGTAAAAGAACAAAAGAAGGTCAAGAAATTTTTTATAGCCGTTCAAGAATTGTTAATGCAGCAAGAGCAGGCGGAATTGATGTTTATGACACACCTTTTACAGATGTTCATGATATTGAAGGTTTATATGAAGATGCAAAATTTGCAAAATCATTAGGATTTACAGGTAAAGCTTCAATATCACCTAGACACGTTGAAGGGATAAATAAAGTGTTTACCCCAACACAAGAAGAAATCGAATATGCACATGAGGTTTTAGCAATAATTGAAGAAGCTGAATCTCAAGGTAAAGGCGTGGTTTCACTAAGAGGTAAAATGATTGACGCTCCTATAGTTGCAAGAGCTCAACAAGTTATTAAAATGGAAAAAGCTATTTTTGGAGGTGTGAATGATGAGTAAAATAGTAAACTCTATTAGACAAGCAATTATAGATTGTAAAATTGTAGATGGAATGACAATTTCATTTCATCATCATTTACGTAATGGCGACCATGTTTTAAATATGGTTTTAGAAGAAATCGCAGCAATGGGAATAAAGGATATAAATGTAAACGTAAGTAGTATGTTTGATATACACGAACCAATTATAGAACATATTAAAAATGGCGTTGTTACTGGTATTGAAACAAATTATATGTCAGCAAAGGTTGGCAGAGCTATATCAGAAGGAGTTTTAGCAAAGCCTGTTATATTTAGAAGCCATGGAGGAAGACCAAGTGATATGGAAAGTGGTGCTTCGCATATAGATGTTGCATTTATAGCTGCACCTACAGCAGATAACAGAGGCAACTGCACAGGTAAGTATGGTAAATCTGCTTGTGGTTCCATAGGGTATGCCTTCGCTGATGCACTTTATGCTGATAAAGTTGTTGCAATAACAGATAATCTTGTAGAATATCCAGTTGTTGGATTTTCAATATCTGAAAGATATATTGATCATGTTGTAGTAGTTGATAAAATCGGCGATCCTAACGGGATAGTTTCAGGAACAACAAGGATAACGAATGATCCAGTAGGCTTAAAAATGGCTCAGTATGCTGCACAAGTTATCAAAGCGTCTGGTCTTTTAAAAGATGGTTTTTCTTTTCAAACAGGTGCAGGCGGGGCAACATTAGCAGCTGCAAAATATATTAAAGATATTATGCTCGAAGAGGGTATTAAAGGTAGCTTTGGTATGGGTGGGATAACAAAATATATGGTAGACATGCTAGATGAAGGTTGCTTTAAAGCGCTTATCGATGTTCAATGCTTTGATTTAGATGCTGTTGAATCAATAAGGAACAACCCAAGTCATATGGAAGTTTCAGCAATGCAATATGCAGGTATAAATGGTAGTGCGGTTGACAGTCTTGATGTTGTATTATTAGGTGCAACACAAGTTGATACAAATTTCAATGTAAATGTTCATACGGATTCAAATGGATATATTATAGGAGGTTCTGGTGGTCACTCTGATACAGCAGCTGGCTCAAAACTTTCAATAATAATTGCTCCTTTGCTTAGAGCAAGGCTTCCATTAATTGTTGATAGAGTAAATTGTATAACAACACCTGGTGACACTGTTGATGTTATTGTTACTCAAAGGGGGATTGCTGTTAATCCTAAAAATACTGAACTCAAACAAAAGCTAAAAAATGCAAACCTTCCTATTATGGATATTGATGAACTTAAAGCACTCGCAGAAAGCATTACAGGAATTCCTAAAGTTAGTAATAAATCAGAACAAAGAGTTGTTGCAAATGTAATTTATCGAGATGGCACATTAATTGACACGATAAAAATGGTAACACCAAAATAATAATTAAAAGGGGCAATATCAAAAAAAGATATTGCCCCTTTTAATTTTGGTAAGGCTTTATAAAATATATTGATTTTATAATCTGTTTATATATAAATAATATTTTTTGTTTTATTTAAGTTTTTAAGAATATTCGTTTGTAGTAAGACTTTTTTATTAATATTCTAGTTTTAATAATTTATCCATTGAAATTATCATAATTTCAAGAGCTTTTTTAAGCGATTTAATTGAATGACCTTCTTCGGCTCCATGTACTTCACCAACAAAGCTAGGTTTTACTTCATTTTTAAAATCAATTCCAAAAGCAACAGCAAAAGGGAAACTTCTAGCATAAGTGCCACCGCCGATAACGTATGGTTTTTCATCTTCTCCAGTAACTTCATTACAAGTTTCAACTAATGTTTTAATAACAGGGGAATCTGGCTTAATGTAAAATGGAGCAACACCTCTACTCATAGGCACCGTTCCACCAATAGCCTCAAATTTTGATGAAAGAATTTCGTGGATTTTTTCAAAAGAGGTATTAGTTGGATATCTAATATTGATGTTTTGAGAGTATTTATGATCTGTAAAATTAATCATACCACCAATACATGTTAAAGGATCAAATAATCCATCATCGGCATCAATTTCAAGACCTTTGCCATCAGTTGAGCAGTGAAGTTTTGCTAAAAGATGCATATAAGGAGTTTCTTCTTTTGAGAATAAATCATTGCTAAATGCATAATCTATTATCAATCCTATTGCGTTTTTAGTGCCACTTGGCATTGCGGCATGTCCACCAATACCAAAAGCAGTAAGAGTATAGATATCTTCTTGTTTTTCAATTTTAATATCATCTGTTTCTAAGAGCTCTTTATCTGATTTAATAACTAGTTTTGCCCTATCTGGAATAACATTACTCGCAGAGCCTGCATCAAATGAAATAACGTTAGTGTTTTTAATTTCAGGGCTGATTAAATTAAAAGAAGAAATTCCTTTTTCACCGATACAAACAGGGAATGCTGCATCAGGGGTAAAGCAGAACATAGGAGCTTTTTGAGTGTTAACATAGTGTTTAACATCAAGCATACCGCTCTCTTCATTACACCCTAAAATTGCTCTTAGTGAATATGGAATGCTATCATAATTTTCTTTAAAGAATTTAAGCATATATAAAGATAAAACGCAAGCTCCTTTATTATCAGAAACGCCTCTTGCGATAAGCCAGCCTTCAATATTACGAACTATAAACGGATCGGCTTTCCAGCCATTACCCTCAGGAACAACATCAAGATGACCTATACTAGCTAAATACTCTTCGCTTTCGCCACGAAGCTCAGCATAGCCTAGATAGTTTTCACAGTTTACAGGCTTAAGCCCCATACTTTCTGCCATTTCTAATGCTTTTAATAGAGCATCTTTTGGGCCTTTGCCAAAAGGAGCATCTGGAAGTGGAGCTTCTTGCACACTTTTAATTTCAACTAATTCTGTGATATCTTTAATAATGTTTTCTTCATTTTTATTGATAAAATCAATAACTTTTTCTTGGAATTGTGAATTAATCATATTTTTATTTTCCTTTCTTAGTGTAAATATTATTACTATGTTAATTATTATATCATAAAAATTTCTTATATGTAAACTTGTATTATGTTTATTTTTGATGTATAATGAGTTTTATATAAAAATATAGATTGAAAAGTTTGAAAACATAGTTTTTAAACTACGAGTTTTGAGCCTTTTGCTTCGAAGTGTTATATAAAGATTACCATTTGATAAAATATGTGTAGCGAAAAATACAAAACTCAAAGAGAGGACTTATAGTAAGGATGAAAAAAATTCTAAATATAAATACAATACTAATAGGTTTAGTTTTAATATTTGGTCTTGGCGGAATGCTTTTAATGAATCTTGATGAAGAAACGGGGAAAGCGGCAGTTGTATCAGTGGCGAAAAGTGATGAAGAAATAAGAATTCCACTTTCAGAGGATGGAACTCACTATATAGACGGATATCTTCCAACAACTCTAATAGTTGAAGATGGAACAATTAGATTTGCTAATAGTGTATGCCCTGACCATTTATGCGAAGCATATGGAGCCGTAAGTGAGGAATATGATATTCCTGCGTGTTTACCAGCTGGAGTTGTTGTAACAATAGAATTAGAAGAATAAAAAATCCACCTTATGGTGGATTTTTTATTTATTAAGATTTAACTACAGCATTGCAAACTATTTCAACTAATAAACTAGGTGAAGCAAGTTTTGCCTCAACGCAAGCGCGAGTAGGCTCATTACCTTTAGACACCCATGCATCCCAAACGCTATTCATATCTTTAAAATAAGAGATATCGCTGATATATACAGTAGCGGCTAAAATATGTTCTTTATCACTACCATATCTTTCTAAAATACTATCGATTTTTTCAAGAGTTTCTGCAGTTTGCTTTTTAATATCACCATTAGGATCGCTGCAAACTTGCCCTGCTATATATATTACTCCATTATGCTCAACAACTTTTGAAAATCTGCCATTAGACTCAAATCTTCTAATTTCGCTCATTTTGAGATACTCCTTCTAATATTAATTAATAAAAATCTTGCTCATCATTTAATTTAATGTAATTTGTTTTGCTACTTTCATCTTGAAAAGCTAAAAAAGCACAAACCCCAATAGCTACTGCGCAAAGAAAAAATAATGCTTTAAAAATTCTCATAAAAACCTCCAATTAATAATTAAATATTAAAACTTGCTTTAAGTTATTCATTTTTTCTGTGAATGAATTTTCTTTAGTTTTTATTATTGAAGAAAAATCATTAGAATTATTATAAACTTGGTGCAAGTTAAATGCCATAATGCTATTTTCAATAAGACTTACTGAAAAATATTTTTTTATAATATCTTTATTTATTATTATTTCAAATGCCCAGTAATGTCCTTGTTCATCATCTCCAAGAAAAGTTGTAAAATCAATTAAATCGGTATCTAAATTAATAGTTTTAGTATCCTCACTTACTAGTAAAATACTACTAACACCATCAATACCATATTCTATATGCAAAAAAGATTTTGAATTTTCTGGATTTAAATTAAGAGAAAGCTGTAAATCTTTTTTTCCATAAGGATTTTTGTTAAAACAAAAACTGCATAAATATAAGTTTTCATTTTGGATAAATGTTTTTAAATAAGCAAAAATCATATGTTCTTCTTTTGAAACATTATAATTTGTTAATTTAAAAGCACTTTGAGTATCCCATGGGATTATAGTATTCGATGTGTAGATAATATCACTCATTAAATTGATATTCCTTTCATGTAAATATGACTATCTATATAAATTATAACACAAAAAATGTGTTTGAAAATAGAAATTTTAATAAAATCTATTAAAAAAGTGATAATAATACAATTTACTATCAGTTTTATAAGAAAAAAGTTTCAAAAAATGAATATTACTATTGAAAAAGTGTATAAATAGTGATAAAATATATAGTTGAAACATAAAGTCGTAGTTTGCAAATATTGGATTATTAAAAAGTGATATTTAATAGTGTTGTAAAGACGAAATATAAGGAGGAAATTTAGGTGGCAATATTAAAAAAACTTGCTCGAAGTGCTCTTGGTGCTCACGTACCACATAATAAAAATACAGAGAACTTTGAAACAGTAGTAATGCCAACGCCTAGCCGAGTTAAAATTCCTTTAAAACAACATATTGGCGCTCCTGCTAAAGCTGTTGTTAAAAAAGGTGATGAGGTATGTGTTGGAACGCTGATTGGAGAAGCACAAGGCTTTGTAAGTAGTAATGTTTATTCATCAGTATCAGGAAAAGTGTTTGGCGTTGAAGAAGTGATGTCTTCAAGTGGTGTGATGGTTTCATCAGTTGTAATTGATTCTGATTCACTTCAAACTGTTGCACAAACTGTATGTCCAAAAGAAGTTAACGATTTTACTTCTTTTATTGAGGCTGTTAAAGAAAGTGGATTAGTTGGTCTTGGTGGGGCAGGATTCCCAACATTTATTAAACTAGCACCAGAAAATTTAAGTGAAGTTGATACTTTAATTATCAATGCAGCAGAGTGTGAGCCTTTTATCACAAGCGATTATCGTGAAATGATGGAAAATGGCGAAGATGTAGTAGAAGGTATCAGTTTAGTTCAAAAATATCTTGATATAAAAAATGTTATTATCGGTATTGAAAAGAATAAACCAAAAGCTATTGAACACCTAACAAACCTTACTAAAGATATGACAGGGGTTATAGTTAAAGAGCTTCCTAGCGTTTATCCACAAGGTGCAGAAAAAGTATTAATTGAATCTGTAACAGGCAAAGAAGTTGGAAAAGGAAAACTTCCATTTTCAGTTGGCGTTATCGTTTTAAATGTTACAACAGTTTCATTTATTTCAAAATATATAAAAACAGGCATGCCTTTAATTGTTAAAAAAGTAACAGTTGATGGTAGCTGTGTAAAAACTCCAAAAAATGTTGAGGTTTTAATTGGTACATCTGTTAAAGATGTTATTGAGTTTTGTGAAGGATATTCAGAAGAAGTTGGGAAAATTATAATGGGCGGTCCTATGATGGGCGAAGCTCTAAGCACTGATGAAACTTCTATAATAAAACAAACAAATGCTATTACAGTGTTTAATGTTAAAGATGCTAAAAAAGATGAAGTATCACCATGTATTAGATGTGCAAAATGTATTACAGCATGTCCAATGGGTCTTGCTCCAGTTGAAATAGCGCTTGCTTTATCAGTTAATGAAACACAGGAAATAAGCGATTTACAAGTTGATTTATGTATGGAATGCGGATGCTGTTCATATGTTTGTCCTGCAAAACGCCCTGTAACTCAAACTATGATACAAGCAAAAGATTTTTTAAGGAAGGCGGATTTAGGTAAATAATGAAATTATTAGTATCAAAAGGACCTCATTTATCTGCTAAAGAAACAACTGCTTCTATTATGCAAAAAGTTATTATTGCTTTAATTCCAGCTATCATAGCTTCAACTATGGTTTTTGGAGTAAATGCACTATTATTAACAGCTGTGACAGTTCTTTCATCTGTAGGATTTGAGTTTTTATATCAAAAAGCTTTAAAACAACCTATTACTATTAATGATTACTCAGCAGTAGTTACAGGTATATTATTAGCATTTAACTATCCTCCAACTCTTCCTTTATGGATGGCTGTTGTTGGTGCTTTTGTTGCAATAGTTGTTATAAAACAATTATTTGGTGGTATAGGGTTTAACTTTGCAAACCCAGCTATCGCAGCAAGAATAGTTATGGCACTATCATTTGCAAGCTATATGAATACTTGGGCTTTCCCAGCTAGCTACACTGGTAGTGATGTATTAGCTAGTGCAACACCACTTGCAGCTTATAGAACAGGCGCGCAAGTTCCATTAATGGATATGTTAATAGGAACAACTGGTGGTGTAATCGGTGAAACAAGTGCAATTGCATTATTAATCGGATTTGTATTTTTAGTTGCTACTAAAGTAATTAGCCCAGTAATACCAGTAACTTATGTTGGTGCAGTGGCTATATTTGCAGCGGCATTAGGACAAGATCCATTAGTTCACGTTTTAGGCGGCGGTTTATTACTTGGTGCTATTTTTATGGCAACAGATTATACAACTAGCCCTTACACAACAAAAGGTAAAATCGTTTTCGCATTAGGTCTTGCATTTATTACTATTGTTATTAGATGTTATGGCTCTATGACAGAAGGCGTTTCATTCGCTATATTATTAATGAACATATTAGTTCCTTATATTAATAAAGCAACAAGACAAAAAACATTAGACGGCGAAGCTGATAAAAAGACAGCAAAATTTGCAGCTGGCGTAGTTGTTATAATTGGTGTTCCTTTAGTTTTTGCTGTTATGAATATAGTGGCTTCTTTAGGAGTTACAACAACTAGCGTTTTCGGCTACGAAAGTAATGTTGTTGCAGAGATTACCTTTGATTCTGCTGGTGCTATTGAAACTATCACATTCGATACATCAAATGAAACAGAAGGATTTGGTAAAAAAGTTGGAGACGACACTGCATTCGCTGAGCAATTTATTGGAATTTCATCAGCTAGCGAAATAGAAGCTGATATTATTGCAGGTGCAACTGTAACTTCAAATGCGGCTATCGAAGCTGTTGCGATTTCTTTAGGTGGCACTATGGCAGATGTTCCAGTGAAAGAGGAAGAAGTGGTAGAAGAAACAGTAGATGAAAATGCTATTGTTGGTACTGCTCCAGGATACGAAGGAAAAGAAGTTAGAGCAACAGTTTTATTTGATGAAAACGGAGCTATAGTTTCAGTTGAATTTGATTCTAGCACTCAAACACCAGGAATAGGTGATAAAATAAGTGCAGGTCCTGCATTCCCAAGCCAATTCATTGGATTAACTGCAGAAGATGAAATAGACGTTTATATTATTGCAGGTGCAACTGTATCTTCACAAGCAGCAATAGAAGCTGTTAAAAATGCATTTATTTTAGCTGACGCAGAACCAGTGGAAGCAACAGCTGCAGGATATGAAAATAAAGATGTTATCGCAAAAGTAATTTTTGATGAAAATGGCGCTATTATCGACGTTTCATTTGATACAAGCAGTCAAACACC
>CAYJGG010000005.1:27819-58905 GCA_964369915.1 uncultured Oscillospiraceae bacterium
TTGATGAAAATGGCGCTATTATCGACGTTTCATTTGATACAAGCAGTCAAACACCGGGAATAGGCTCAAAAATTAGCGAACCAGATTTTGAAAGTCAATTTATTGGATTTACTTCTCCAGAAGCTGTTGCAGTAGATGTAGTTGCGAATGCAACAATAACAACTGATGCGGCGGTGGAAGCTGTTAAGAAAGCATTCTCTTTAGCTAATGCAACAACAGTTGAAGCAACAGCTGCAGGATATGAAAATAAAGATGTTATCGCAAAAGTAATTTTTGATGAAAATGGCGCTATTATCGACGTTTCATTTGATACAAGCAGTCAAACACCAGGAATAGGCTCAAAAATCAGTGAACCAGAATTTACAAGCCAATTTATTGGGTTTGCTTCAGCTAATGAAGTTGCGGTTGATGTAGTTGCAAATGCAACAATAACAACTGATGCGGCAGTAGAGGCTGTTAAAGCAGCATTTAATAATAAATAGAAAGGACTAAGTTTGAAAATGAATTTTCAAACTACGAGTTTTGTGATAGTGCTATGATTTATTAGCAAATTTGCCACTATACAAATGTATATGTGGCAAAATCACACAAACATCGAGAAAGGAATAGTAATAATGAATAAAAATTCTACATGGAATGATATTATAAAACCTGTTATAGTCCTATCTATTTTATGTATAGTAGTATCAGGGCTTTTAGGAGTAACAAATGCTATAACTCAACCAATCATTGAAGCTAATGCAAAAGCGGCAGCTGATGTAGCTAGAATGGAGCTTCTACCAGAAGCAACAGACGGGTTTGATGAAGTTATAGTTGATATCGAAAATGTTATTGATGTTTATGCAGCGAAAAATGGTGCAGGATACACAGTAACAACGCAAGGTCAAGGTTATGGCGGTATGGTAAAAATGATTACTGCTTTTGATAAGGACGGAAATATTTTAAGCCTTTCAATTTTAGAAATGGCAGAAACACCAGGTATTGGTGATAAAATTGATGACGAAACTTTCCTAGGTCAATTTGTTGGCAAAAATGAAGAATTCTCATCATCAAATATTGATTTAATCTCAGGAACAACAATATCATCAAACGCAGCTATTGATGCAATGAACCTTGCAGTTCAAGCATATAATGAAGTTGCTAATTAAGTAAGAGAAAGGAAAAGATTTTCAAATGGAAAAAAGTAAAAATAATAAAATGAAATTACTAACCAATGGTCTTTTAAAAGAAAATCCAGTTTTAAGACTAGTGCTTGGTACTTGTCCTACTCTTGCTGTTACAACAATGGCGTTTAATGGACTTGGTATGGGCGTTGCTTCAACTTTCGTTTTAGTATGCTCAAACATAGTTATTTCAATGTTAAGAAAAGTTATCCCAGATAAAGTTAGAATTCCAGCATACATCACTGTTATTGCAGGATTTGTAACAATCGTTCAAATGCTAGTTAAAACATTTATGCCAGCACTAGACGTGGCTTTAGGGGTGTTTTTGCCTCTTATCGTTGTTAACTGTGTTATTCTTGGACGTGCAGAAATGTTCGCTTCAAAAAATACAGTTTTAGACTCTGCTTTAGATGGTATTGGTATGGGCGTAGGTTTCACAGTAACACTTGTGTTAATGGGTGCTATCCGTGAATTGCTAGGCGCTGGCACATTATTTGGAATTGCAATTACAAAAGATATTATTCCTGCAATGGGAATATTTATAACACCTCCAGGCGGTTTCTTCGTATTTGGTATTTTAATGGCAGCAGCTGTAAAACTAGAGCTTGCTAACGTTTCAAAATTAGGCGATGGTAAAGGCTGTGCTGCTGGTTGTTTAGGTTGTAAATATGCAGTTGCACCAGAAGAAAAAGCAGAAGGAGGTAACGCGTAATGGGATTAAATATGTTAGATCCAATGAGCTTGCTTTCAATATTCTTTAGCATGACTCTTGTAGACAACTATGTATTAGTTAAATTCTTAGGTATCTGCCCATTTTTAGGCGTATCTAAAAAATTAGATTCTTCAGTTGGTATGTCGGCTGCTGTTATATTCGTTATGGTAATGGCAACGGCTGTAACTTGGCCAATATACACATATCTTTTAGAACCAAACGGGCTTGAATACCTAAACACAATTTCTTTTATACTAATTATCGCATCACTAGTTCAATTAGTTGAAATCGTGTTAAAAAAGTTTATTCCAGCTTTATACAATTCTCTTGGAGTATTCCTGCCACTTATCACAACAAACTGTGCTATTCTAGGTGTTACGCTTTTAAATATTGAAAGTGGATACACATTTATAGAAAGTATTGTTGCTTCAATTGGAGCAGGTATTGGTTTCTTAATCGCTATGGTATTATTCACAGGTGTAAGAAGCACTTTAGAATATGCTAAACCACCAAAATCATTCGAAGGTCTTCCGATAACTCTTGTAGCTGCATCAATGGTATC
Source organism: uncultured Oscillospiraceae bacterium (assembly GCA_964369915.1). Taxonomy (GTDB): domain Bacteria; phylum Bacillota; class Clostridia; order Oscillospirales; family Ruminococcaceae; genus RGIG3102. The sequence continues at coordinate 30,257 of CAYJGG010000005.1, forward strand.
TGTATCATTTATGGGCTTTGGCGGAATTATCGAAAGTCTGTTCGGAGCATAGGGGGGTAGAGTATGGATATGAATAGTATTATAACAGCTATAGCTATTGTTGCTGGTACGGGCGCAATTGCAGGTATCGTATTAGTTTTAGCTGCAAAATTTATGTATGTTTACGAAGATCCTAGAATAGGAACTGTAAACGAATGTCTACCAGGTGCCAATTGTGGTGCTTGTGGATATGCTGGCTGTGCCGATTATGCTAAAGGCATTGTTGAAAAAGATGAAGATATCACATTATGTATTCCAGGTGGTGCATCAACTATTGCTGCCGTAGGTAAAGTTATGGGTAAATCAGCAAGCGCAGGAGCTAAAAAAGTGGCTGTTGTTGCTTGTCAAGGATTTGATCATAACACAAGCAAAAAATTTGAATATCAAGGTGTTCAATCTTGTTCTGCTGCTTCTAGCATGTATGCTGGACCAAATGCATGTTCTTATGGATGTGTTGGTTATGGCGACTGTGTTGTATCTTGTAAATTTGATGCAATCAATGTTATTAATGGTGTTGCAGTTGTTATTCAAGATTTATGTACAGGATGTATGGCTTGCGTTAAAGCATGTCCTAAAAACATTATCGAAACAATCCCAGACACGGATAACCCAGCTGTTCTTTGCCAAAGCAGAGATAAAGGTGGCGTGGCTAGAAAAGCTTGTAAAAAGAGCTGTATCGCTTGTACTAAATGTGCTAAAGTTTGTCCAACAAACGCTATCACAATTGAAAACAACCTAGCTTACATCGACCAAGAATTATGTATCGCTTGTATGCAATGTGCTTCTGAATGCCCAACTGGTGCAATCGAAGTTCCAAATGCAAGATAATTAATAATTATAATAAAAAAACTCCTGTTTGATTTAATCAAATAGGAGTTTTTGTTTTTATAAAAATATTATATTTTTTTATTATAGTATATTAAGGAAATCATCCAAAATGCTGTATATATCAAACAAGCTACGGTTACAACAATTGTTGGGATTAATAGGTTTAACATTATGAAAATAAAAATCATAATTAAAAATAATATAAGTGCAACATAAAAACTAAAAGCAAAAGATTTATATCTTATAAATTTTAGTCGTTCATCATTTTCATTAATTTGCGCTATTTTGCGCAGTTCAGGCGAAGATTTAATTAATGTCTTAGACGAAATGCTTGCAATAATTGCACTGATAAGCCCTGAAAATAATCCCATTATTGGATATTTGTAATCAATAAGATTAATATTTGTTTTTTCTGATAAAAAATCAATAAAAAGCAGTATTGAAAAATTAGCTATAAACACAGCTAACATTGATAAAACTACGATTAGTAGCGTTTTTTTTATTAGTTTCTTTACTCATAAATCATTGTTCCTTTCTTGAATGATTACAAAAAATATTTTATATTAGAATTCTTTTTTTTAGTATTTTCTTTGTTTTCATCACAATATGATGAGATTTCAGCTTAACTCTTATTAAAAAAAATTGAGTTTTAAAATATATTTATTTTTCAAAATCATTGTCGTATATAAAAATATCTTCAATTTGCATATCAAAATATTTTGCGATTTTAAAAGCTAAAATAATAGAAGGATTATATCTACCGTTTTCAAGAGAGCCAATAGTCTGCCTTGTGACTTCTAAAGCATTCGCTAATTCTTCTTGATTTATTCCTTTAGCTTTTCTTATTTCCTCTAATCTGTTTTTCAATATAATACCTCCTTAAAAGAAAATGGAAAGCGTACTTTACATTTATATAATAGCACAGTAAAATATAAATGTCAAGCATACTTTCCATTTTGCGATATATTTTGAGTTTTTAGATGTTTTCCCATTCGCTAGCTTTAAATCCAACTAAAACTTTATCTTCTAATATTAAAAGTGGTCTTTTAACGAGCATTCCATCAGAAGAAAGTATTTCTAGTTTTTCATCTAAAGTCATAGAATCTAGTTTTTCTTTTAAATTTAAAGATTTATAAACCAAACCACTAGTGTTAAAGAATTTTTTTATATCTAATTTACTTTTATCATAAAACGATTTTAATTCTTCTTTTGTAGGGTTATTAGTTTTAATATCTCTATAAGTGTAAGATACACCCTTTTCTTTTAAAAAATCCTCTGCTTTTTTACAAGTTGAGCATTTTGGATAACAAATTAATACCATAATATAAAGCTCCTTTTCAAACTTTTCGTTGTATAGATTTATAATAAATCAAAACTAGACATTATGCAAGAAAAATCTTTTAAAAGCTAGAAAATATTGGTTGTTTTTTATTATATATAATTTTATTTTCCTATTGATTTTCTTTAATAAAAGTAGTATAATAAATTACAAAGTGGGGAAAAGTGGACAAAAGTGGGTAAAAATGAAAGAAAGGTGGACGTGCTATTATGCTAATGGGTAGATATGAATATTCTTTAGATGTTAAAAGTCGTACTAACTTTCCGCCTAAATTTAAATCAAAAATGGGCGACACACTTTATGTTACAAAATGGTTTGATAATTGTTTAGTTGTTTTTGGCGAAAAAGAATGGGAAGAGATGGACGCAAAGTTTCAAAATCTTCCGATAACTAAATCAAGAGAGTTGACTCGTATGTTTTATGGTAATGCCACTGAGGTAAGCCCAGACAAGCAAGGAAGAATACTTATCCCACAATATTTAAAAGATCACGCAAAACTTGAAAAAGACATCGTTATAATAGGCTCAAGAAAATATGCTGAAATTTGGAATAAAGAAGATTACGAAGCTTATGAGAAATTAAATGATTTCCCTAGCATTGAAGAAAAATTAGCAGAACTGGAGTTTTAAAAAAATGAGTGAATTTAAGCATATATCAATTTTATTAAGCGAATGTATAGAAGGGCTTAATATTAAAGAAGATGGAATATATGTAGATGGCACTTGTGGTGGTGCAGGACATTCCTACGAAATAGCAAAAAAAATTAAAACAGGAAAACTATACGGACTAGACCAAGATCCAGATGCAGTAGCTGTTGCAACTAAACGTTTAGAAGGAATGCCAGCAAAAGTAATTAAAACAAATTTTAGAGATGCAAAAGAGGCTCTTTTAAAAGAGGGCGTAGAAAAAATAGATGGTGTTTTACTAGATTTAGGTGTATCAAGTTATCAATTAGATGAAAAATCAAGAGGATTTTCTTACTCGGCAGAAGCATTTTTAGATATGAGGATGAGTAAAGAAGGATTAACTGCCTCTGAAATTGTAAACACTTATTCTTTACAAGAAATAACAGATATACTAAGAATGTATGGCGAGGAAAAATTCGCCTATGGAATAGCTAAAAAAATTCTTGCTTATCGTGAACACACAAAAATAACAACAACAACTCAGCTTTCGGAAATAGTAAATTCTGCTTACCCAGCTGCCGAAAGAAGAAAAGCAAAAAATCCATCAAGAAAAACATTTCAGGCTTTAAGAATAGCAGTTAATGATGAACTTGGAGCTTTAAAAGATGCATTAGATGTGTTTTTTGATATGCTAAACGAAAATGGAAGAATGGCTATAATTACATTCCATTCTTTAGAAGATAGAATAGTTAAGCAGTATTTTAAAGAGCTTGCAATTGAATGCACATGCCCAAAAGAATTACCGATATGCGTTTGTGGTGGAAAGGCAAAGGCAAAACTAATTACAAGAAAACCAATAGAACCTTCTAAAGATGAGCAAGAAGAAAACAGACGCTCTCGCTCAGCAAAATTAAGAGTTATAGAAAAAATATAAAATATAAAAATTAAAAGAAAGGAGCATAACTGAAATGGAGTACAAAAATTTAGCGTATGACTTATCGATTTATGAAGATGATTTACCGATAAGAGCGCCTAGAGAAAAAAATCAAAAACCTATAAAAGCAAGAACAAAATTTGGATTTGGAACAGTGCTAGTGAATATTGTATCTATGGCAGTTATGATTTCTTTAGCGTTGGCTGTTATATCTTCAAATGTTGCAATTGCAGAATACTCCTCAAAAATTGCTCGTGTAAATGAAGCAATAGTTGAACTTGAAAGCGAAAAGAGTTATTTAGAATTAACTCTTGAAGGTAGATTTAGTTTAGAGCAGGTTGAAGATTACGCTGTTAATACATTAGGATATACAAAACTTGAAAATTATCAGATTTCATATATTAATTTAGAAACTGAAAACTCAATAGATAAAACTAACGAGAGCTTTACAGATAAAGTAAATATCTTTGTTCAGCCAATTTTGTCATATTTGTTACCATAAAAAAATATTATTAATTAGAACTGGCGAAGAATTTAAAACTTTTGTTTATAGATTCTTCGCTTGAATATTTATATATCAAAGTGAGTGAAAATAAATGAATAGTAAAAGAAACACTACAAAAAGTAATAATCTAACAAACGATATGCGTATGCGCATATGGTTTATTAGTGTTCCGTTTATGATTTTTGCTTTAATAATAGCATTTAGAATGTATAATATACAAATCATAAATCATGAAGAATATAAAGCTAAAGCATCTGCAATACAGTTAAGTGAAACTTATATTTCTCCTGCTAGAGGGAATATATATGATTCTAATATGAAGGTTTTAGCGCAAAGTGTTACAGTTTGGAATGTTGTAATATCTCCGGCTGATAGCGATGAAACGCAGCACGAAGAGATAGCAAGAGTACTAGCTCCGATATTAGAAGTTGAAGAGAGTTTTATACTAGAAAAATTTTCTAAAAGTGGTACATATTATCAAGTTTTAAAATATAAGGTTGATAAGCCAGTTTCAGATGCAGTAAGAGAAGCATATATCGAACATGGATTTTCTGGAGTGTTTTTAGAAGAATCTTATAAAAGGTATTATCCTTATGGAGATTTTGCCTCAACAATTTTAGGTTTTACAGGAACGGATAATCAAGGTCTTGCAGGGCTTGAGTCTTATTATGAAGATGAACTAGGCGGAACACAAGGCGTTATAGTTTCGGCTCAAAATGTTTATGGTGATGATATAGGAACTGGATATGAAGTTGTACAAGAGGCGCAAGATGGATATGGAATAATAACTACTATCGATGAAACTATCCAGCACTATTTAGAAAAACATTTAGAATTAAATGCAGAACTTCATAATGTTCAAAATGGTTCTGTTGCTGTTGCTATGGATGTTAATACAGGAGCTATTTTAGGCCTTGCAACAACTCCTCAATTTGATCCAAACGATCCTTTTACGATTTATGACGAAGAAATAGCAGCCGAAGTTTATGCAATGCCGGAAGGCGAAGAAAGATCTGCAGCAATAAGTGCGGCTCAAAATGCACAGTGGAAAAATAAAGCTGTTAGTGATTTATATGAGCCAGGTTCAGTTTTTAAAATTGTAACTGCAGCAGCAGCCTTAGATAGCGGAAATAATACTTTACATAGTAGCTTTTTATGTAATGGCTCTATACAAGTAGGCCCACATACAATGAATTGTGCAAACACAGGATATCACACTGGCGTTATGCAATCATTTTCACAGTCGTTGATAAACTCTTGTAACGTTGCATTTATTGAAATGGGGCTTTCAATGGGCTCTGAAGATTTTTATGAATATTTTTCAGCTTTTGGATTTTCTGAAAAAACAGGAATAGATTTACCAGGCGAAACTAATAGCTTATATTATAGTGAAGAAAATTTAGGCGAAGTAGAGCTTGCATCATCATCATTTGGTCAAAGTAATAAAATCACACCTATTCAAATGCTAACGGCGGTAGCGGCAGCTACTAATGGCGGATATTTAGTTCAGCCACATTTAGTTTCAGCTTTAACTGATAGCGAAGGAAATATAGTTGAAACGCTTACACCTGATGTAAAAAGGCAGGTTATAAGCGAAGATGTGTCTGCTCAAATAGCGGATATTTTAGAGCAAAATGCACTCCCTGGTGGTAATGCTATGCACGTTTATAATAGAGGATATAGAGTTGGCGGTAAAAGTGGTACTAGCCAAAAACTAGACACAGTAGAGGCAGAAGGTGAAGAAGAAGATTACATCGCTTCATTCGTTGGAGTAGCGCCAATGGACGATCCGCAGATAGCGATTTTAGTTTATTTTGATGATCCTGATTCATACTCATATTATGGCGGTATTCTTGCAGGTCCAGTTGTTGGTGCGCTAATGGGAGATATACTTCCATACCTTGGAGTTGAGCAAGAATTTTCAGCAGCCGAATTATCAACATCACCTGTTAGTGTTCCAAATGTAACTGGAGATATAGTAACGGAGGCAACTGTTACAATTCAAAGAGCAGGGTTTGAAGTTAGGGTTATCGGTAGTGGAGATACAGTTGAATCACAGTTCCCAGTTGGTGGAGTTAAAGAATTAAAAGGAACAACCATAATTTTATATACAGAAGTGAGTGAGCCTATTATGGTGGAAGTTCCGGATGTAGTGGGAATGAGTGCAAATGAAGCAATAGCTAAATTAGAACAAATTGGGCTAAACTATGAAGAAGCAGGAGTTTTATCAGTTACAAACGATGCAACAGTTTTATCTCAAAGTTTAAATGCAGGGGATAAAGTTCCGCTAGGCACATCGGTTACTATTCAATTGCAAGCAGCAAACTATGTTGAATAAATAAAAACAAAAACATTGCAAACTAGTTGAAAGGTATTATTATATTATGGATATTCGCAGTATATTAAACGGAATAGAATATAAAGGAATAATTAAAGATTTTGATGCTGATTTTATCACAGACGACTCAAGAAAAATAAGAGAAGGCTGTATATTTGTATGCAGTAAAGGTGGTAGCTTTGATGGGCACAAGTATGCAGATGAAGCTATAAAAAAAGGTGTTAAATTATTAGTTTGCGAATATGATACTAAAAATGAAAATCAAATTATTGTTAAAGATTCAAGAAAAGCATATGCTTTAATGTGTTCAAATTTATTTGAAAATCCTAGTAAAAAACTTAAAATTATCGGAGTTACTGGCACTAATGGGAAAACAACAGTTAGCTTTTTAATAAAAGATATGCTAGAGCAGATGGGTAAAAAAGTTGGATTGATGGGAACAGTTCACAATATGATAGACCAACAAATTATCCCAGCTAAATTCACAACTCCACAAGCATATGAATTGCATGCTCTGTTTTCTCAAATGCATAAAACAAATTGCGATTATGTTGTTATGGAGGTTTCCTCTCAAGGGTTAATTCAAGATAGACTACATGGAGTTGAATTTGAAGTTGGAGTGTTTACTAATTTATCAGTAGACCATTTAGATTATCATAAAACAATGGAAAATTATTTTGATGCAAAATGTATGCTTTTTAACAATTCTAAAAAGATAATAGTGAATGCTGATGATGAATACGGACAAAAAATAATAAATAAATATAAAGATAAAGAAGTTTATAGCTTTTCAGCAAAATCAGATTCAGCCGATTTTACTGCAAAACAAATTGAGTACACTCAAAATCTAACGAAGTTTATTTTAGTTGGAAAAGGGGATATACAAAGAATAAAATTTCCAATGCCAGGAGAGTATTCAGCTTATAATGCAATGAGCGCTGCTTTGAGTTTATATTCAGTGGGAATTGATTTTGCAACTTCAACTAATGCCTTAGAAAATATAAGAGGCGTTAAAGGAAGATGCGAAATATTAGTAAAAGAGCCCTTTACAGTTATAAGAGATTTTGCTCATACAGCAGATGGGCTTGAGAATGTTTTATCTAGTTTGTGTCCATTTATAACAGGTAAATTCTATGTTTTATTTGGGTGTGCAGGTGATAGGGATAAAACAAAAAGAGAACCTATGGCAAAAGCTGTTTCAAAATATGCAGACTTTGCAATAGTTTCAAGTGATAATCCAAGAAGTGAAAATCCGCAAAGTATTTTAGATGAAACTTGCGAGTATTTAAAAGAGTTTAAAACTGAACATATCGCCGAAGTTGATAGAAGAAAAGCTATTAATTTAGCGCTAAATATGTTACAATATAATGATGTACTAATACTTTGTGGTAAAGGTCACGAAGACTATCAAGTTTTAAATGGGATAACGGTTTATCTTGATGAAGAGATGATAGTTAAAAAGTATATGAAAAATTATAAAATCAAGGAATAGTAATTGAAATGGAAAAAATTTTATTATCAAAAATTACAGATGGATTTTTTAAACCCGAGAATGATTTGTATATAAATAAAGTAACATCAGACTCAAGAGAAGCCGAAAAAGAAAGTGTTTTCTTAGCTATTAAAGGCGAAAGAGTTAATGGAGAAAATTTTGCAAAATCAGCTATTTTAAAGGGTGTAGAGCTTGTTATATCCGAAAATGATATTAAAGATATACCAAAGGAAAAACTGGCTATTGTAAACAGTGTTTTAGATACAAATATTTTAATGGCAAAAAATTATATTCAAAATTTTGATATAAAAAAAATAGCCGTAACAGGCTCTGTTGGAAAAACAACAACTAAAGATTTTATTTTCGCAGCTATATCTCCATTTTTAAAAACAATTAAAACTGAGGGAAATAATAACAACGAATTAGGACTTCCAAAAACAGTTTATAAAATTTCAAATGATGATAAAATGATTGTTTTGGAAATGGGTATGAGTGCTTTAAATGATATTTCAAAATTATCACTAGCTGTAAGACCAGATGTTAGCGTTATAACGAACATCGGCATTTCTCATATAGAGCATTTAAAAACAAGGGAAAATATTTTAAAAGCAAAAATGGAAATCTGTGATGGTATGAATGAAGGTGGAATTTTAATTTTAAATAAAGATGATGAATTTTTATGTTTAGTAAAGCCAGAAATACCAAAAAATATATACTATTATTCAATAAAAGATAAAACTGCAGATGTTTATGCAAAAGATATTAAAATAAATAATTTATCAACGAATTTTACTATTGTTGATAAAATAAACGGCGAATTTTGTGCAGAGATACCAGTGATAGGCGAACATAATGTTTTAAATGCACTTTGTGCTTATCTAGTTGGAGTAAAACTTGGATTTAATAGTGAATTAGTTATTAAAAATTTAAAAGATTACAAAATTAGCGGTATGCGACAAAATATAGTAAAAAAGAGTGATATAATTTTCATTGAAGATTGCTATAATGCTTCGCCGGATTCTATGAAAGCTAGTATTAACACTCTAATTGATATTAAAAAAACTAGGGCAATAGCTGTTTTAGGGGATATGCTAGAGCTTGGTGAAAATTCAAATAAACTTCATAAGGAAGTTGGAGAATATGCAAAAGAAAAAGGAGTGGATATTCTTTTAACTTTTGGAAATGAAGCCGAATTTATTAAAAATGGATTTGGTGAAGGTGCTTTATCTTTTAAATCTAAAGATGAATTATCTCTTTATTTAATAGATATTTTAAATAAAGATGACGCCGTAATATTTAAAGCTAGTAGAGGAATGGCTTTTGAAGAAATAATTTATAAAGTGTATGAAAATAAATAAGAGGAATAGCAATAATTATGATTAGAACATCTTTTTTAATAGCTGCTTTAGTAGCTTTTTTAGCAACAGTTTTAAGTGGGTTTATATTAATACCAGCACTTAGAAGATTAAAATTTGGCCAAACTATATTAGAAGAAGGCCCATCATGGCACAAACAAAAACAAGGCACACCTACAATGGGTGGAGTTATGTTTGTTTTAGGGATATTTATAGCGGTGACAATTGGATTTTCTATGCTTAATTCAGCAGCACCACAAGAGGCAATGCAAGATTTAGGCGATCAATCTTTAAGCCTTGCAGTCACATTATTTTCAGCCTTTGCATTTGGTGGTGTTGGATTTGTGGATGATTATGTAAAAGTTGTAAAAAAACGTAATTTAGGCTTAAAAGCAAGATATAAAATAATAGCTCAAGTTATAATTGCAGCTGTTTTTTTATTAATGCAATCTGCTATTGGCCATGTTTCAACTTGGATTGATATTCCGTTTTATGGGATATTAGATATTGGGCATTTTTATTATCCATTAGCTTTTTTAGGAATAATATTTTTAGTAAATGCTGTTAATTTAACTGATGGTATTGACGGGCTATGCTCTTCAATAACTTTTATAGTAGCATTAGGATTTATGTTTATTTCACTAACGTTTAGTTTATATGTGAATGCGATATTTTCAGCTGCTTTAGCAGGTGGATGTGTTGGGTTTTTATTTTGGAATTTCTATCCTGCAAAAGTTTTTATGGGCGACACTGGAAGTATGTTTTTAGGTGGAGCTGTTGTGGGTATGGCTTGGGCAATAAATCGTCCTGAGATATTAGCGCTTATGGGAGCGTTATATATAATAGAGGCTTTAAGTGTTGTTATTCAAGTTTCTTATTTTAAAATAACAAAAGGGAAAAGAATATTTAAAATGAGCCCTATCCATCATCATTTTGAAATGAGTGGATGGAGTGAAGTGAAAATAGTTACAGTTTTTAGTTTAATAACAGCAGGATTTGTATTTCTTGCATGTATTTACATGGTTTAATAATTTTTAAGGAGAACAATTTTGGCAGATAAGACAAGAGTGAAAAAGAAGAAATTTAGTTTTAAAGAATTTTTTCGTTTTTCAGAAAAAGGAAATAGTGTTGATGCACCAATATTAATAATAACTCTAACGCTACTTGGCTTTGGTCTTGTTATGCTTTATTCGGCAAGCTATGTTAAAGGGATTTACTCTTTTGATGATAGCATGCATTATATATCAGACCAAATTTTCTTTGCAGTCATAGGTCTTTGCGTTATGGCGTTTGTATCAACATTAGATTATAGAATACTAAGAAAATATGATATGGCTCTTTTTTTAGTAGTGTTAGCTTTATTAGTTTTAGTTTTACTTATGGGTATGATTAATAACGTTACAAGATGGATTATTATTCCAGGTGTAGGTTCTTTTCAGCCTAGTGAAATTGCAAAATTTTCTTTAATTCTAATTTTTGCAAAATTAATTGAGCGAAATTATAATAAAATGAAAAAATTTAGATATGGGATAGTTCCATTTGTTATTATTTTAGGGATAATAGTTGTTTTACTAGTTTTACAGCCTCATTTATCAGCAATAGTAATTATAACTGCTATAGCAGCTATAATGATGCTTGTAGGTGGAAGTGATATAAAATGGTTTGCGCTTGCGTTTCTAATAGGAATGGTTGCACTTATAGCAGTTTTAATCATTTTCCCAGAAACGGTAGTTTATGCCGAGGGACGTATAACCTCTTGGCTAAACCCTGAAAGCGATTTGCAAGGTTCTAACTATCAAAGCTATCAGAGTTTACTTGCAATAGGAAGTGGTGGATTATTTGGATTAGGTTTAAGTAATTCAAGACAAAAACATCTACATTTACCAGAACCACAAAATGATTTTATTTTTGCAGTTATTTGCGAAGAATTAGGCTTTATCGGTGGAATGTTAGTTGTAATCTTATTTTTAATGCTACTTTATAGAGGCTTTTATATAGCAGTTAAAGCAAAAGATAGATTTGGAGCTATGCTTGTTGTGGGGATTATTTCTCAGATAACAGTTCAAGCTTTATTAAATATAGCAGTTGCTACGGGCACTGTTCCAAACACTGGTATTTCTCTTCCGTTTTTTTCAGAAGGAGGAACATCCTTAATGATGATATTAGCTCAAATGGGGATAGTTTTATCTGTTTCACGAACGGCGAATTTAAAATAAAGATATAAAACTCTAAAAAGGAGAATAATTTATATATGAATATTATTATTGCAGCAGGTGGGACAGCTGGACATATAAATCCTGGCATAGCTATTGCTGAATATATAAAAGAAAATAGAAAAGATGCAAATATAGTTTTTGTTGGTAGAAAAGATGGGATGGAATATAATATCGTAACAAAAGCTGGATATGAATTTTATAATTTAGAAGTTACAGGTTTTCAAAGAAGATTGAATTTTACTAACATAAAAAGAAATTTAAAAACTATTTATAATTTACTCCTTTCAATTCCTGCAGCAAATAAAATATTAAATAAGGTAAAGCCGAATTTAGTTATTGGCACTGGTGGATATGTTTCAGGGCCTATTTTACTAGCGGCAACAAATAAAAAGATAAAAACTGCTATTCATGAGCAAAATGCTTTTGCAGGAGTTACAAATAAAATCTTATCAAAAAAAGTTGATAAAGTTTTTGTGGCTACAAAAGAAGCTGCAAAATATATGGCTTATCCTGAAAAATGCATTGTTGCTGAAAATCCAGTTAGAAAAGAAATAATAAATGCAAATAAGCAGATTTCAAAAAAAGAATTAAATGTAGAAAATAAAACAGTTTTATTGTCTTTTGGGGGCTCGCTTGGAGCCCTAGCTATAAATAATGCAATGAAAAACTTAGTTTTACATAATAAAGATAATAAAGATATTATTCATTATCATATTGTTGGGAAATATGATAATAACAATTTTAAAAACTTTTTAAAAGAAAATAATATAAATGAAGGCGAAAACATTTTTGTTTTTGAGTATTTATATGATATTCAAAAATATATGGCAGCAGCTGATATAATTATTTCAAGATGTGGCGCTTTAACTATAGCAGAGATTGCAGCTATGAAAAAGGCAAGTATATTAATTCCATCGCCTAATGTAAGTGAAAATCATCAGTATTACAATGGTAAAGTTTTAGAAGATTTAAATGCCGCTATACTTATACAGGAAAAAGATTTAACTAAAGAAAAAATAATAAATTCCTTTGATGAATTATATCAAAACCCAATAAAAATAAAAAATATGGGAGAAAATGCAAGCAAAGCATATAATCCTAATTGTTTAGAAATTATTTATAATAATTTATTTACCTAAATGAACACAAAAATATATTTGTGCATATCATAACTTATAATGAGGTGATGATGTGGATAGATTTGTTGTTTCAGGAGGTAAAAGATTAAAAGGTGTGATAGCTGTTCCGGGGGCTAAAAATTCAGCTCTTCCGATTTTAGCTGCATCTATTATGCTAGACACAAGAAGCGTAATTAAGGATTGCCCAAGTCTTGAAGATGTTAAAACATCAATAAGCATAATTAAATATCTTGGTGGCTTTATAACACATACAAATAATAGCGTTAGCATCCTTTATCATAAAAATGGGAAAAATAGTCTTCCAGAAGATTTATGTAAAAAAATGCGTTCTAGTGTTTTATATATTGCTCCTATTTTATATAGATATAAAAAGGTCACGCTGTTTATGCCAGGGGGCTGTGATATAGGAAAAAGGCCAATAGATATTCATTTAGACGGGCTTATAAAATTGGGCGCAAGTGTTGATTTTGATGAATATAAAATCACGATAACTGCACCTAGCGATGGATTACTAGGAACTGTTTACAGGCTTAAAATTCCATCAGTTGGGGCAACACAAACTTTAATTATGGCAGCGTCGACTGCTAATGGAGTAACTGTTTTGCATGGATGTGCAAAAGAGCCTGAAGTTGATGATTTAATTGATTTTTTAGTAAAAGCTGGAGCTGATATTAAAAATAAAGGAAATGGAACTATATTAATTAAAGGTAAGAAAAGTTTAGTTGGCGTTAATCATAAGTTAATTCCAGATAGAATTTTTGCATCAACAATTTTAGCGGCAGTTAATGCTTGTGGGGGAAGAGTTTATATAAAAAACTATCCTCATGAATATATGCAAGAATTTGAAAAAATAATACTTCAAAGTGGATGCAAAATTCAAAAGATATTAGATAATCTGCTTGTTACAAGAAGTAAACTTTTACCTATTGATTTAACGGCTACAACTGGATATTACCCAGCTTTTGCAACCGATATGGGACCTTTACTATCAGCGGCAATGGCAAATAATGAAGGCGTTTTTAGATTAAAAGAAACAGTTTTTGAAAATAGATTTTCATATCTTGAAGGATTTGTATCACTAGGGGTGTCTGCATATATTAATGGTGATACCTATATTCAATCAAAAGGGGAAAAACATATCCCTGGAGTAGTAGTAGCAAAAGATTTAAGAGCAGGCGCAGCTTTAGTTGTGCTTTGTTTATCTCATGACACAAGGAGTGTTGTAAAAGATATAAAACATATTGATAGAGGCTATGAAGCGCTAGAAAAAACTTTTAATGCACTTGGAGCTGATATTAGGAGAGAGTAAATTTGAGTGAGAGAAGAAGTAAAAACAACAATATTAAAAAACAGGCGACTGCAAAGTCGTCTGTTTCTAGTGTGAAAGCTAAAAATGCTGTTGAATTCTCACCAAGAAAATTAGAAAGAAAAAGAAGAAACGAAAGATTTGTAACTGTTTTTATTCTTTCAAGTTTACTGTTTGTTATTTGTGCGGTTATATCTGTAAGAGTGTTATTTGTAGTAAGAAATGTTCAAGCTACAGGCAGTGAAAGGTATAGCGAAGAAGAGATAGTGGCGTATTGTGATATCCCTATTGAAATAAGTCTTTTTACCGTTGATATAGATTTATTGGAACAAAGGATATATGAAGATTTTACCTATGTTGATAGTGTTAATGTTAAATATTCACTGCCAGACACAATTTCAATAGAGATAGAAGATGCAGTTATGACTTATTATTTAATTGTTGATAAAGAAGATAGCGGTGCTGATATTACAAAATATGATATATATTCGCAAAGCTTAAAACATTTAACATCGCAAGCTGTAAAACCTGCTGAATTGTTTGGTATTAAAGCAGATATAGAAGATGAAGAAATTATTGAGCTTGCTATTGATATTAGAAAAACAATTGAAAACAGCGGCTATGATAAAATGAAAGAAATTTATATTGAATCTGTTGCAAATGTTCAAATAGTTTATGATAATAGAATAATAATTCAACTTGGGACAATGCTAGATTTAGATTATAAATTAGAGCTTGCAAACCATGTTATAACTAATGAATTATTGCAAGATGATACAGGCGTTTTAGATTGTTCTAAAGCAGGAGAAGCTATTTATAAACCAAATGTAGACATAAGCGAGTTATTATAATTAAAATAATTAGGTTTAATAAAAAAATATATTGAAAAAAGTTGTTAAATTTGATAGAATAAATAATATATGATTTAAAATAATACCTTAACTGGGAGGATGAATAAAATGAGCTACTTTTTAAATGAAGAAATGCAAAATGTTACAAATATTAAAGTTATAGGAGCTGGCGGCGGCGGCGGTAATGCTGTTAACAGAATGATTGTTAGCGGAATGAAAGGCGTAGAATTTATTTCAATGAATACTGATGCTCAAGCACTTTTAGCTTCAAAAGCTACACAAAAAGTTCAATTAGGTGCAAAACTAACTAAAGGTAGGGGCGCAGGCTCAGAACCAGATGTTGGGCAAAGAGCATCAGAAGAAAGCAAAGATGAAATTGCTGCAGCTTTAAAAGGCGCTCAAATGGTATTTATCACTGCTGGTATGGGAGGCGGAACTGGTACAGGTTCAGCTCCAATTATAGCAGAGCTTGCTAAAGAGCAAGGAATATTAACTGTTGGTATTGTTACAAAACCTTTTAATTTTGAAGGCAGAAGTAAAATGAATATTGCAGAGCAGGGTATTCAAAATCTTTTAAAGAATGTTGATAGTCTTATTGTTATTCCAAACGAGAGATTAAAATATGCAAGTGATGAAAAAATAACATTAGTTAATGCTTTTGAAATTGCAGATAATGTTTTAAGACAAGGCGTTGAGTCTATTTCAGATTTAATTAATAATCATGCTTTTATTAACTTAGACTTTGCCGATGTAAAAACTATTATGAAAGATGCAGGACATGCTCATATGGGCGTTGGTAGAGCATCTGGTGAAAATAGAGCAGAACAAGCAGCTCATATGGCTATTCAAAGCCCACTGCTTGAAACTTCAATTAATTCAGCAAGAGGAGTTATTATTTCTATAACTTCATCTCCTGATATTGGACTTGACGAAGTTGATCAAGCGGCAACACTAATCACATCAGCAGCAGATCCAGACGCAAAAATTATTTGGGGTGCTTCTTTTGATAATAATTTAGTTGACGAAGTTAAAATAACAGTTATTGCAACTGGATTTGATGAAAAACCAAAAACAGATTTTTTAGGTAATATCTCTCAAAATACTACTAAAGATACTGAAAATACAGATGATTTGAATACACTTTCAAGTATTGTGAATAATCCAGTTTTAGAAGAAGATATGGATGATGATATTGAAAAATTAATCAATATTTTAAAAAGAAATGCAAATCAATAATTAATAGGAGAAAAAGTTATGGCAGTTTTAGATACTACAGAAAAACTTTATCATATAAATCTTTCAAAAGAAGATATTGAAGGTGCAAAATATGCAATTGTTCCAGGAGATCCTGGTAGAACTGAAAAAATAGCATCTTTTTTAGATGATGCAAAACTCATAACTTTTAATAGAGAATATAAAACTTATCTTGGCTCTTTAAATGGCGAAAAAGTTGTAGTTACATCAACAGGCATAGGCGGGCCAAGCGCTGCTATTGCGATTGAAGAGTTATTTCAATTAGGTGTTGAAAATTTTGTTCGTATAGGAACTTCAGGCGGAATGCAAATGCATGTTAAAGCAGGCGACTTAGTTGTTGTAACTGGAGCTATAAGAATGGAAGGCACAAGCAAAGAATATCTTCCAATAGAATTCCCAGCAGTTGCAGATTTAGATATCACATATGCTTTAAGACAATCAGCAAAAAAATTAAACCTTCCATATCACACAGGAGTAGTGCAATGTAAAGATAGTTTTTATGGTCAGCATTCTCCTAGTAGAATGCCGGTTTCATACGAATTAGAAAATAAATGGCAGGCTTGGATAAAAGGCGGATGCCTTGCTAGTGAAATGGAGTCAGCTGCATTATTTACAGTTTGCTCTACTTTAGGAGCAAAAGCTGGTGCTATTATGCTTTGCGTTTGGAACCAAGAAAGAGTAAACGCTGGCTATGAAAATGAAAGTGCTCATGATACTCATCTTGCAATAAAGGTTGCCGTTGATGCGGTTCGTGATTTAATTACTGACAGTAAATAAAAGAGAAAAGTTTAAAAAAGTCAAACCAAGGGTTTTATGCGTTTTTTTATAAGTCACTAGCAGAAATTTAAAATTTTTTAAAATGTGGGTTAAAATAAAAAGCAGCAAAAAAGGAATGAGAATTAGTATGGAAAAAGAGGTTTTCAAGCAAAGTTTATTGGGCTTTGATAGAACTCAAGTTATAAATTATATTGACGACTTGTTAAAGCAAATTAAAACTAAAGAAGAAGAATATATGCAAAAACAAGAGGAACTTGAAAATGAAATCAAGCTCCTTCAAAGTTCTATTGATGAAAATGAAAACGAATATGAAGAGGCAAAAGAAGCAGTTGAGTTATTAAAAAAAGGTATATTAGATGCTGCAAAAAATAATCAAGTGCTTGAAGAAAAGCTTTCTAAGTGTAAAGAATTTATAATTTTAAGAGAAAATGAATATATTAAAGTGAAATCAAAACTTGATAATTCTAATGAAGAAATTGGAAAAGTTATTGCTGAAAATGATTATTGGAAAGCAAGGCAAAAAGAAATTTCAACAACTTTAATTGATGCAAGACTTAAAGCTAATGATATTATTAGTGAAGCTAAAGAAGAAGCAGTTGTTATAAAAGAAAAACTTCACGAAGACGCAAAAGGGCTTGCAAAAGAATTTATGGGAGTTAAAAGAAGCATTGAGGATATAGAAAGTCAATTAGAGCAATCTTTCCTTAAAGTTAAAAATGCTATATCGCTTATAGATAAATCTAGTGAAGTTATTCAAGATAAAATAACAAGCTATTCTTATTCTATTGAAGAATTAGGAGAAACTCCTCAAAAAAATACATACAAAAAACAGATAAATACACAAAAAAAAGAAACAAAACACACTCTATTAGAAAATCTTTTAGATAATATATCAAATTTATTGGATAAATAAAATAATCCACCGATTTAATCGGTGGATTATTATTTTTATTTAGAAGTTGATTCACTAGAAACATTAGAAATTGTTTCTAAAACTCTTGTTATCTCATCACTCATAACTTTTAAAGCTTCTTCTTTTTCGCTTTCCTTATCTATTAGACTATCATGATTTTCTGGATTTTCTTTTTCTTTTCTTGCAGACATTGCAACTGAATATATTTCAGGGTAATTCTCTAATAAAAGCTTATGGTCTTTTGCAGGGACATTATCTCCATTTATTATCCTAGAAGATATTTTAAGACAAGTTAAAAGAATATCAAAAGTTTTTTGAATTGACTCAATTTGATTTTTTGAAGATGCAAGCTCTCTATCAACTTGATTTTTAGTAGCTTGCATTTCTTGGTATTGTTTTTTAGCTTTTAAATATGATTCGATTTCATGATTTACTTCTTCATTCAATATAGAATTATTATTTTTTCCAACTTCGATAATATCTGAAGCTGCTTCGCCAGATAGTAATTTTGAAAAACTATCAGATTTTAAAAATGGTGATTCATTATATCCACTTTGATGGTTAGCTTTTGAATCTTTTAATTGATTATTTATCGCAACAACTTTCATTAAATAAACAGCTCCTTTCAGTATATATATATTATCGCTTTTATGTTTAAAAATTTTAGTTATATTTAATATATCGACATAAAACACTATTTGATAAGTAATAAAAAATAAAAATGCTAGAAATAAATTCTAGCATTTAAATAAATTAATAAATTTAAAGTGTTGCGTCAGGTTTTATACTTGGAATTGGGCTTGGAGTAGGAGTAGGAGTAGGAGTAGGAGTAGGAGTCGGTGTAGGAGTAGGAGTCGGTGTAGGAGTTGGAGTCGGTGTAGGAGTAGGTGTAGGAGTAGGCGTTGGAGTAGGTGTTGGAGTAGGCGTTGCAATAGGTTTATCATTTGCAACATATAAAATTAAAGAGCTTAAATCTTTATCTATTTTATCTCCCGCTTTTTTATTAATATTTACAACCGTTCCACTCGGGTTATCCTTTGTTTGATCAACATAAACAATAGAATAAATAATTCCTTCAGTTTTAAGTATGCTATCAACCTCAGTTATATTTTTTCCAATAAGTCCGTCAGGAACATAAATATAATCAGGTCCTTTACTAACATTAAGATATATGGTAGTGCCTTTTGAAACCTCACTTAAATAAGCAGGCTGATGTGACACAATATTTCCAACAGGCACTGCACTGTCATAAACTTCAGTCATAATAAAATGAAAATCATCATACAAAGGATTATTCATAACTTCACTATAATTATCACCAACTAAATTTGGAACAGTAACTTCTAAAGTGTTTGAAATAATTTCGCTAGAGGAATCATCTGCTATTTCAGTATCTGATAATGAAGAAATAGCAGTTAGAAAAATTAAAAATAAAACTATTGCAATTAATATTAAAGGCATATTTTTTTTGTCTTTCATAAATGCAATAAAAGAATTTGTAGTTTTTTTCTCTACAGCTACAGGCTCTTTTATAATAGTTGCTTTATTATCAAGCATTAAAATAAAATCTTCTATATTATCAAGTCTATCATAAGGGTTTTCTTTTAAAGCATTAGTTAAAGCTAAAACAGCATATCTTGGTAGAAGTTTACTGTGCTCTTTTCTAATTAAACTGTCAATAGAAGTGTAGTGGGTGCTAGTTACCATATAGTATAATAGGGAAGCTATTGAGTATATATCGGTGTAAAATCCTTGAAATTTCCCCATTTCATATTGTTCAGGAGCTGAAAACCCATCATATAATTTGTAAATAATATGTTCGTTTTTTGTTCTTAAATCTTGAATTGAAAAGCCAGTAAGTTTTAAATTTCCTTCTAAATCAACAATAACAGTTTCATCACTAATACCACCGTGAGAAAGATTTTTTTTATTTAAATCATCAATAAGATTTAAAATTCCATCTAAAGCCCAGCGAGCATCTTTATAGGAATACGGTGTGCCTTTATTAATAATATACTGTTTTAGCGGTGTTGATTTTATATATTCGAGGCATGCATAACAAGTGTTATTTAAAGAAAAAACAGAAATAACTTTTTGCATATATTCATTTTTAATAAGAGTAAGTTCAGTGAATATATCAACAAAATCCATCATTAGATTTTTAAAAAGCACTTCTTTTTCTTCTTTTGGAACAACTCTAAGCTCATCACGATTTTTTAATAGGGTAACAGGGAAAAATTCTTTTATAACAACTTTTTTTTGTGTTAATCTATCATAAGCCAGATATTCAAATCCATCACCAGAAAAATTTAAAACTTCACCAACAACAAAATTATCTAAAACAGTACCAAAAGAAAGTGCGCCTTGCATATTATGATTTTCATCAATACTAAACTCGCACCATTCACATATTTTATTGTGTTTTAATTCTTTTTCGCAGAAAATACAAATATTTTCTTTTTTCATATAAAGTTTATTCCTTTTAATTGTGGTGATTTAATCTAAATCTTGAGGATTTTCTAAATTGTGCCAAACATTTTGCACATCGTCATCATCCTCTAAATATTCAAATAATAAAGAAAGCATTTTTAAAGTTTCTTCATCTTTTATATTAGTGTAAGTGCTTGGTAATTTTTGCACTTCACGCATTGATAATTTATATCCTTTTTCTTCAAAGAAATCTGCAGTAGAAGATAACTCACTTGGAGCGCAAGTTATTTCAATTAGCCCTTCATCAAAAAGCACGTCTTCGGCATTAGATTCAAAAGACATTTCTAAAAAGGCCTCTTCATCAATATTGTCAATTTCAATGGTAATTATTCCTTTTGAAAAAAACATAAATGAAACACACCCAGTTGTGCCAAGGTTTCCTTTAAATTTATCAAAATAATGCCTAACATTTCCAGCAGTACGATTTTTATTATCAGTTAAACATTCAACGATAACAGCAATTCCACCAGCGCCATATCCTTCGTAAACGCATGCTTCAAAATTATCTTTATCATTGTCTTTAGCTTTATTTATAGCACGCAGAAGTATATCTTGAGGAACATTATTGCTACGCCCTTTTGCTAATAAATCACGAAGTCGGCTATT
Organism: uncultured Oscillospiraceae bacterium; assembly: GCA_964369915.1. Taxonomy (GTDB): domain Bacteria; phylum Bacillota; class Clostridia; order Oscillospirales; family Ruminococcaceae; genus RGIG3102. Next base: position 51,265 of record CAYJGG010000005.1, read on the forward strand.
ATTATTAGGATCTGCTCCTGACTCTCTTACAGCCACAGATATTTCTCTTGATAATTTCGTGAAAATTTTTGCTCTAGCAGCATCGTTTGCGCCTTTTTTTCTTTTTATTGTACTCCACTTTGAATGTCCGGACATAACTTAAAACTCCTGTTTAATTATTATTTTTACATAAATTCAACCTATATTATAGCATAATATATTTATATAATCAACTCTGCTAAAAAAAGTGAATAAAACTAAAATTACGGTTTATAATATAATCGAAGGGTGGTGAAACCATGAATAAAGATAACAAAAAACACACAAACCAAAATGAAAAAACAAAGAGCGAACAAAACAAAAAATCAGAAAATAAATCTAACCAAAAAGATAATAAGAAATGCTAATTAAATTTTAGATTGCAGATTAAATCAAAAATTTAGTAAAAGTAAAATTACTAAAAAGTGTAATAGAATTTAAACATTTAAAATATATTACACTTTTTAGCTACATAAAAAAATCGCTATTATAATAATAGCGATTTTAATTTATATTAATATAAAACTTTGCTTAAAAATTCTTTTGTTCTAGGATTTTTAGGATTAACAAATATATCATCAGGAGTTCCAGCTTCAGCAATAATACCTTCGTCCATAAATAAAACTCTATCTGAAACTTCTTTTGCAAAGCCCATTTCATGAGTTACGATTACAGCGGTTATCCCTTCATTTACTAAACTTCTAATAACCTCTAAAACTTCGCCAACCATTTCTGGATCAAGCGCTGAAGTAGGCTCATCAAAAAGCATAACATCAGGATTCATAGCAAGAGCTCTAACTATTGCAAGCCTTTGTTTTTGTCCGCCTGAAAGACGACGTGGGAATTCATATTTTTTTTCAAATAACCCAACTCTATGAAGAAGTTTATCTGCGATTTCTTCAGCTTCCTCTTTAGAGGCTTTTTTTAATAGAATTGGCGCCATAGTAATATTTTCTAAAACGGTCATATGAGGAAAAACATTAAAATGCTGAAACACCATGCCCATTTTTTGTCTGTGTTTATCTATATCAAGCTTATCTTCGATTATATTAACACCTTCAAAAATGATTTCACCATTAGTAGGCTCTTCTAATAGATTTAAGCAGCGTAAAAATGTACTTTTACCACTTCCAGAAGGACCTATAATAGAAACGATTTCACCTTTTTTAATATGTTCGCTAACACCTTTTAAAACTTCTAATTCGCCAAATTTTTTATGTAAATTATTAACTTTAATCACTTTCAGCCATCTTCCTTTCTAGTAATCCAACGAACTTACTCATAGTAAACGTTAGGGTAAAATAAATTGCGCCGATAATTAATAGTGGCTCTAATGTTGTAAAAGAAGCCGATTTAATAGTTTGGTATTGACTCATAAGTTCGCCCGCAAAAAAAGTTGATGCAAGAGCAGTTTCTTTAATCATCATAATAAATTCATTACCAAGTGCTGGTAGAATATTTTTAATTGCTTGTGGCAAAACAACTTTTATCATCGCTTGAGATTTACTAAGTCCTAAGCATCTTGCAGCTTCTAGTTGCCCTTTATCTATAGATTCAATACCAGAACGGAAAATTTCAGAAACATAAGCTGCACTATTACAAATTAAAGCTAAACTTATAGATTGAAATTTTGTAAGTTCGAATGGAAATATATTTGCAAAAACCAAATAGAAAAAATAAAGATGTAATAAGATAGGAGTGCCTCTTAAAATTTCTATATATATGCTTGAAATTAACTTTAATGGTTTGAATTTACCTATAGGAGTATTTGCTATTTTTTTAAATTTTTTATATTTGCCAAGGGCAAAATCGCTAGTTTTCATAAAAGCGATTATAACTCCAAAAAACACACCACCTACAACAGCAACTGCAGAATATTGCAAAGTTACAAGTATACCGTTTAAAAATAGATGTCCGTAGTTTTCTAAAAGACTAATAATAGTTTCTAACATTATTTTCTCCTTACTTATAAAATTTCTGCCTGAATTTACAGGCAGAAATTAAATTTTTATTACTCTTCTGGTGTATTTAAAGATTCAGCTAATTCATTTGCTTCAGCTAGCCACACTTGGAATAGACCTTCGCTTTCAGCTTTTGTTATAGCAGCGCTAACAGCTTCCATTAATTCAGTTTCACCTTTTTTACCGATTGCAACAGTACCTGGAGATACATATTCAAATCTGAAATCACTGATATGTAATTCAGGGTAGTTTGCCTTAAATTGTTCAGCATTATCTGTTGTTAATACAAGTGCATCAATTTTACCATTGATTAATTGGATAACCCCATCACTTGTTGAAGTTACTGGCTCGTATACAACATCTTCAGGCATTTGTTCAGCAACAAATTCAGCTTGAAGTGAAGCAGCTTGAGCGCCAACAGTTTTTCCTGATAAATCTTCTGGTGTTGTGTATATATCTTTATTTTCTTCTAAAACTATAAAAGTTTGTCCTGAATCGCCTGTTTCAGGTTCCCATTTGTAGCCAACTGAGAATTCTAGGTTTTCAGCTCTTTCTGGAGTTTGTGCAAAGCCTGAAATTGATATATCAACGCTTCCTTGAGGAACTGCTGCAAGACAAGCATCAAAATTCATTTGTTCTATAACTAATTCTAATCCCATTTCGTCTGCAATATATTGTGCTAATGAAACTTCAGCACCAACAACTTCGCCAGTTTCTAAATTAATAAATTCATAAGGTGCAAAGTCTGGGCTCATTGCCACAACTAATTCTCCACTTGCTAAAACTTCTTCAAGTTTGTTAGCTGGCTCAGTAGTAGTAGTTTCAGTACCTGTTGTTTCACTTGCTTCTTCACTTGATGAACATGCAGTAAGTCCCATTAATAATACTGCACTAAGTGCTATTGCTAATAATTTTTTCATAATATTTCTCCTGTAAAATAATTGTTTGTTTTTTGTTATGAATGTATTATAGCATAGCAAAATGAATAAATCAACATATTTTATGCATAAATATTAATTATTATACGATGAATTTATTGTAATAATATACAAAAATGAATGCAATACATAAAAATATGCATTAAATTGGCTAATTTAATGCATATTTATTAAAATAGTGAATGTATAAAAATATTGGTGAAAATGAAATTATATACAAAATTCACGAATGACCTTTTCGATTTCACGAACTTCGATTTCAAATGTTTTTGCTGATACTCTCAAAGCGCCATGTCCTAGAATTATCATTTGCTGCAAAGCGTCAGAAGTTGCAACTCTCACTTTTCTATTTTTTGATAGTTTTTTAGTTGCTTTTTCGATATACATATCGGCAGTTTCTGCTTCTTTTGTATATACAACACTTATATTATGATATTTTTCAATGCTAGTTTGTCCGCCTTTAACTTTATATGCATCAAAAACTAAAACAACCTCACATTGGCGAAATCCTTGATAATTACACATAATATCCATTAATTTATCTCTAGCAGCATCTATATTATCATTAGCAAGTTTTTTTAAATCATCCCAAGCAAAGATGATATTGTAGCCATCGATTAAAAGATATTCATCAGAAGAAGTGTAGCCAACTAAATCAATTGAATTAGTGGTTTTAGTTTGTTTAGGAGATTGAAAGGATAAAAAGCTATCTGTTTTAATTTTGCCATATGTTTTTTCAAATATTTTTAAAAGCTCTTTATCCATTGCAAAACTTGAGTAATGTTTGGCAATGTTTTCTTTAATTGTTTGAGGTGGCAGAATTTCAGGTTCTTTTTCTAAATAAATTGGAGTGTGTGCATATTTTTCGACATCTTCATAATTTACAATAAAGCCTTTTCCATTTTCGCAAAAAACAGAGTTTGGATTTGAGTAAAGATATTCTTGATAATTATACTTGTATTTTTTAATTAACTCTTCTTCGTTATGTGCTTTAAAAAATCCAGCTACATTAAATGAAAGTTTTCCAGTACCTTTAGTGTAGCTTATTAATTCTTTATTATAATTAATTAAATTTAAGCAAGGGCATTTACCAGATAATATTGCTATATCATTAGTAATTTCAGCAGGAGAAAAGTCGGCTCTAAATTTTTGCATATCGGAGAGTAATCTTCCTAAATTATCTAAAGGCAGTTCTATTTTAAAATTATAATAAGGCTCAAGTATTTTATTTTCTGCCTTTCTTAATGCTTGCTGAATAGCCCTAAAACTTGCCTCTCTAAAATCTCCTGCTTCTGTGTGTTTGATATGATGTCTGCCATTAACTAAAGTTATTTTTACATCTGTTAAAGGTGCACCAATTAAAGCTCCTTTATGCTGAATACTGCGAATATTAGAAAAAATTAAATGCTGAAAGTTTCGCGGTAATATATCTTCACTACAATCGCTCGCTAAAATTATTCCTTCACCTTCCTCTAAAGGCTCTAATAATAATCTAACTTCAGCATAGTGGCGAAGTGGCTCAAAATGGCCAACTCCTTCAACAGGCTTATTAATAGTTTCTTTATATAGTATTTCGCCTTTTAAAAAGGCAACATCGATATTAAATCTTTCTTTAATCACATTTTCTAAAATTTCAATTTGAATATCGCCCATTAAACGAATATTAATTGATTTTGTGTTTTCGTTCCATAATATATTTAAAGTTGGATCTTCGTCTTGCAGAATTTTTAATTCTTCAAAAACTTTAATAACATCTTGACCGCTTAATATTTCAATAGAATAGTTTAATATAGGTTGAATTGAGGCTGTATCATCAATAGTGTTTATCCCTTGACCGACATAGGTTTTACTAGGGCCAACTAAGGCGTAAACTTTGCCTGCAACAGCCAAATTAACATTTTCGAATTTTTCGCCATTATAAATTCTAATTTGATTTATTTTTTCGCCATTTATTTCAGACTTTACTTTTAACTCGCCAGAAATAATTTTAATATAGCTTAAACGAGTTTCTTTATCTCTTGCTATTTTAAATATTTTAGCAGAAAAATCACCTAGGTTATTTTTATTATTTGTGTATTTATCGATTGCCTCTAAAAATTCTGTAACGCCATCTAATTTTAAAGCAGATCCGAAAAAACAAGGGTATATATTGCTTTTTTCAATCTCAGATTTAATATTGTTGGTTGATATACTTTGATTTTCTAAGAATTCTTCTAATAAAATTTCGCTAGCTAAAGCTAGTTTTTCACTTAAATCTGATTCATTTTGAGAAAAGTCAATACAGTTTTCGTTAAATTCATTTTTTAAATCTTGTAAAACCTTTTCTTTATCAGCTGAAATTAAATCCATTTTATTAATAAAAATAAAAGAGGGGATACTATGTTTTTTTATTAATTGAAATAGAGTTTTTGTATGGCTTTGAATTCCATCAGAGCCATTTATAACTAAAATTGCGTAATCTAAAACAGCGAGAACTCTCTCCATTTCGCTAGAAAAATCTATATGTCCAGGAGTGTCGAGGAGGGATATCTCAGTGTTATTTAAATTTAAGACAGCTTGCTTTGAAAAAATAGTGATACCACGCATTTTTTCTAAATTATGAGTGTCTAAAACAGCGTCTTTACTATCGACTCTACCTAGTTTTTTTATATTACCAGCTTTAAAAAGCATAGCTTCACTTAAAGTGGTTTTTCCAGAGTCAACGTGGGCTAGTATGCCCATTGTTATATTTTTCATTTATTTTCCTTTAAATTAAATTTTATTTATTATATCATTATTATATATAATATACAAGATGATAGACAATGCTTTTTAATGTGAAAATTATAAAAATACAAAAAATATGTATAAACTATTGATTTTATTATAGTTAAAGAGTATAATAATACATAAAAGACGTTGAAAGGATAAAAGAAAATGGAAAAATATTTATTTGATCATTATTATGAGTATAATGAAATGGAAAAAATGCTAAATGAAATAGCAAACAGATATCCAAATTTAGTAAAGCTTTCATCACTCGCAAAAACAAAGGAAAATAAAGATGTTTTTGCGATGACTATAACAAACTTTAGCACTGGTGATGACAGTGAAAAACCGGCATTTTATGTAGATGGGAATCATCATGCAGGCGAGGTGACAGGCTCAATGGCTGCACTTCATTTAATAGCTACTTTAACTCAAGGGTATACTGAAAACGAAAGTATTAAAAATCTATTAGATAATAATACAGTTTATGTTATACCTCGTGTTTCCCCTGATGGTGCTGAATGCTATTTAACAACAGATAATAAACTGCGTAGTGTAAATCGTATGTATCCATTTAAAGAGCTTGCAGACGGACTTCATGCTGCTGATATAGATGGAGATGGCGTTATTAGAATAATGAGAGTTAAATCTAATAAAGGTGCGTGGAAAGAATCAAAACTAGATAGTAGATTAATGGTTAAGCGTATGCCTTCTGATTTTGGTGGTGAATATTATAATATATATCCTGAAGGATTTATTGTAAATTATGATGGAATAAATGTATTTCCAGCTGAAAATAAATGGGGACTTGATTTTAATAGAAACTATCCGTTTGGCTGGGCTCCAGAGGCTAGACAACCAGGCGCTGGTGATTATCCTTTATCAAATATTGAAAATAAAGCAGTTGCAGATTTTATTTTAGCGCATAAAAATATTTGTGCAGGTGTTACTTATCATACCACAGGTGGGTGCTATATATATCCTCCAGGAACAAAGTCAGAAAAAGATGCAGATGCAAGAGATATGCAAATGTTTCGTGAGATAGGTGAAATGGCAACAGAGGAAACAGGCTATCCTTGTTTAAATATATTCGACGCTTTTTTAACAGATAAAGTGAATTATTCATCAGGTGCATTTGATGATTGGCTATATCATACTCAAGGCATACCATCATACACTGCTGAATTATGGGATTTACAATCTCGTGCAGGCGTTGAAAATATGTATCCTAGAAGCAAGCCTTTTACAGATAGAGAAAAGGAAATTAACACATATAAATGCATGAAATGGATAGATGAAAATGTTTCTAGTTTAAAATCAGGCAAACCTATTAAGAAGTGGACAAAATTTAATCACGAACAACTTGGAGAAGTTGAAATTGGTTCTTATGATTTTAAATACACATATCAAAATTGTCCGCCTGAGTTTTTAAATCAAGAAATGGAAAAAAACACAGCATTTTGTCTAAGAATGGCTCAAACTTTGCCTAAATTATCTGTTGATAATTTTAAAATCGAAAACATTGAAGGCGATACTTATAAAATTAGTGTGGTTTTTTCAAACAATGGTTATTTTCCAACATTTATAACTAATGAGGCAAAGGCTTTAAAAGTTGATAAAGAGTTAGTGGCATCTTTAGAATTTAATGGAGAAATAATAATGGGAGATAAAACTGCAAAAGTTGGGCATTTAGAAGGGTTTTCTGGCATAAAAACTATGTATCTTTATGATAATATCACAACTTTAAAGCACGATAGTTTGACTAAAAAGCTAACTTATATTATTAAAGCTAAAAAAGGCGAAGAAGTAGTGTTTACAGTAGGAAATGAAAAATCAGGTAGTGTTAGTAAAAAAATTACAATATAAATAATTTACATATTATTAGTTTTGCGTGATTGCAAAGCAATCTTTTAGCTTTCCTTCTTACTAAAAAGCAAAACTAGAGTTTATATTATCTCTGATAATATAAATAATCT
>CAYJGG010000006.1:0-50303 GCA_964369915.1 uncultured Oscillospiraceae bacterium
ACGCTAAAATACCGATTTTCTTATGAAAATCGGTATTTGTTCTTTATAGGTATCTCCTTATAAATGAAGTCTTTTTGTTTTTTATTAATTATTACTAGCTCTAATTATATATTTATCAAGTAAATTAAACATCCAGCTATCTAAATTAGAAAATTCAAAGCCTAGCGATTTTGCCTTACTTACATCTAAACTGAAATCAGTTACATAATTATAAGGAGCATTTTCACCAGTTTCGCTTATTATCATTTCTTTTCCAGTTTTGTTTTTCACATATTCAGAAAGCTCTTTTATAGACATAGTGCCTGTGCTGTTTCCGTTTATAGGGCCAACATAATCAATATCGCCTAAAAATGATAAAAATCTTCCAGCCTCATTTGAATCAATAAATGGGATTCTAGCGTTTATATTAGTGATATTCATTGGCTTTTCGTTAACGATATTATCTACATAAAAAAACAATCTATTTGTGTAATCATCTTCGCCCACAACAAAAGGAATTCTCATTCTAACAGCAGGAATATGAGAGAAATCTTGAACAATACTGCATTCGGCATACTGCTTAACTACGCCGTATGAAAAATCGGTTCTATTGCAATAAACAAGTTCTTTATTTTGGGGGATAAATAAATCTTCTTTAGTATTTAATCCTCTATTTTCATAAACAGAAGCTGTTGAAATTTGAATATATCTTTTGCATTTAACAGTTTCTAGTAGATATTTAATTTCATTTGAGCAATATGCAAGACTATCAAAAACGATATCAAACGAAAGCCCAGTTAAAGCAAGTCTTATACTTTCTTCATTAGTTCTATCAAGTTTTAATCTTTTGATTTTATCACCAAAATCATCTTTTGTGTTTCCTCTAGTTGCAATAGTGACATCATATCCTTTTTTAATTAAATCATTAACTAAATGTCTTCCCATAAATAAAGTGCCACCAACTACTAATACCTTTTTCATTTTCATAACCATACCTTTCCTTAAAAAAATTACATTAACACATCTCAATAGCACTATTATATATCTTTTTTCTTATATTTACAATGCAAAATTTCTTGTTATAAAAATTTAATAATATGAATAACTATTTATAAAAGTGTATTACTTTTAGATAGGAAGGTGACTAAATTGTCAAATAATTTATTTTTAGACAGTCTTGAAATTACGCAAAAAGTTTTTGATTACAGCTTTGAAGAGCCTATAGAACAAGAAATACTTTTAGCAGATTACGACGAGCCTGTATTTAAGATTGTAAAAACAAATATCGAGCATTCTATTAGCCAAAAATACATACTAGATAATAAACTAGTTATCGATGGATACTTTAAAGTTTCTATGTATTATCAGGCAAAGGAAAAAGAAATATTATCTGTTAGCACATTAAAACTGCCATTTCAAAAGCAAATAGATATTGATAGACCAGTGTTTGACACTAATTTTATCTATATCCAAGGCGACACTCAGTTTGTAAATACAAGAGCTGTTAATCAAACAAGAATTGATATTCGTGGAGCATATAGATTATCAGTTAAAGTTTATTCAGCTAGCGAAATAGAAGTTATAACAGCTATAAACTCAAAAACTGTTTGCGGTGATGATGAAAAGATAGAACATTTTTCACTTCAAGGCTATGGTATGCGTCAATTTAATTTAGAAGATGAAATCCAAGAGTTTGAAAATGTTAAACAAATTATCAATATCAGCACTACAAACACAAATTTAAACACATCTATTTATAAAGATAAAGTTAATATTAAAGGCGAGGTTATGGCTGATATTTTTTATACAAAAGATGATACAAACGATATACAAACACTAAGAAAAACATTTTTATATAATCAAATAGTTGATGTAGTGGGAATAAATGAAAATAATATTGCATACACAAATTTAACTCCAACTAGCTTTTCAATAACTCAAAATTCTGAAAGTCAGAAAATTAGTGCGAATTTAGGAATACTCCTAGAAACAAAATCTTTTAAAAAGAAAGAGATTTATGCCATTAAAGATGCATTTTCAAAAACTTACGAGAGTAAAAGTGAAACCAAAGAAGTTTGCTATGATAAAAATTTAAAATCTTTAAGCAAAACTGTCAATTTTACATCAGAAGAAACAATATCTGCTGGCTGCACAATAGTTCATCAGTTTTGCAATATGGGCGAAGTGAAAACTTATTTTGAAGAAGGTAATTTAATAGCAAAATCAAAAATAAATTGCTACATAATAATTAAAAATCTTCAAAATGAATTAGAATGCATAACAAAAACAGAAGATGTTATTATTGATAGCGTTCCAAAATCAGGCAAATATGATGAATATATTGCTTTATTAAAAGTTAGTAATATTGTAACGAGTATTAATGAAGATAAACTTAAAATTAAAGCTAATATAGTAGCAGATGGATTTATAATTGTTAAAGAATGTGTGAAAATCTTAGCAGAATTCACTGAGATTGAAGAAAGTGTTTTAGAAAAAAGAGATGAAGCATTAATATTATACTACGCTCAAAAAGGTGAAAGTTTATTTGATATAGCTAGAAGATATAGAATATCAAATTCAGTTATATTAAATGAAAATGAAATAGAAGATAAGATATTAAAAGAAGATAAAATGCTAATAATTTCAGCGTTTGAAAGTTGAGGTGAAAATAGTGAACATTTATGAAAATATAGAAAAAAGAACAGGCGGAGATATTTATATTGGCGTTGTAGGTCCTGTTAGAAGTGGAAAAAGCACTTTTATAAAAAAACTAATGGAAGCCTTAGTTATTCCTAATATTAAAGATGCTGATAAGAAAGTGAGAACTATTGACGAACTTCCTCAATCAGCTTCTGGAAGAACCGTTATGACAACACAGCCAAATTTTATCCCAGAACAAGGCGTTGATATTATATTAGAAGAAAAGCAAAACTTAAAAGTAAGATTAGTTGACTGTGTGGGGTATATGGTAAAAGGGGCACAAGACGGCACAGAAGAAGGAAAACCACGCCTTGTAAAAACTCCTTGGCATAAAGATGCAATACCTTTTGAAAAGGCAGCAGAAATCGGCACACATAAGGTTATTAAAGATCATTCAACTATAGGAGTTGTTATAACTACTGATGGAACTATTAGTGATATACCAAGAGAAAACTATATTGATGCAGAAAATAAGGTTATCACTCAATTAAAAGCATTAGGAAAACCCTTTGTCGTTGTTGTAAATTCGCAAAATCCAAATTCTACTTCTGCAAAAAAAGCAGCAGAGAGTATTCAAAACAAGTATAAAGTAAGTGCGATAACTGCAAATTGCCTAGAGCTTGATAAAAAAGCAGTTGAAGAAATATTAGCATTAATATTAACTCAATTTCCAATTAAAGAAATAGCAGTAACAATTCCAAAATGGCTTGCTATGCAAGATGATAGTTTTGATATTAAAGCAAAAATAATGGCAGATATTAAAGAGAACTTTGCAAATATTAAAAGAATAAGTGAAATTCCAAAAGCTGCAAACGAAATGCTGAAAACTGAATTTTTACAGTATACTGGAATGGGAAGAATAGATTATGGAACAGGGTGTGCCGTTTTAAACGTTAGCCTTGAAAAGGATTTATATTATGATACCTTAAAAGATATAACAGGGGAAGATGTAAAAGACGACTGGGCTTTAATGAATTTAATGAAACAACTAATTTTTGCAAAAAATGAATACGAAAAATTAGCACCAGCTTTAAAGCAGGTAGAGGCTAATGGCTATGGAATAGTTATGCCAAGTATAGAGCAATTAAAATTAGAAGAGCCAGAAATGGTAAAGCAAGGCTCTAAATTTGGAGTTAAATTAACAGCCTCAGCTCCTAGTTTACATATTTTAAAAGCTAATATCCAAACAACAGTTTCTCCGGTGGTGGGCAGTGAAAGTATGGGAGAAGAGTTAGTTGCATCTATGATGAAAAACTTTGAAAGCGATCCTTTAGAAATTTGGCAAAGTAATTTATTTGGCAATTCTTTACAAGATTTAGTTACACAAGGATTAAATGCAAAACTGCTTAATATTCCTCTTGAAGCAAGAGAGAGATTAGCAGATACAGTTGAAAAGGTTGTAAATGAGGGGTGTCAAGGTCTTGTGTGCATAATATTATAAAAAATAGAGGGGAAACCCTCTGTTTTTTCTTTATAAACATAAAAAAATTAAAACTATCACTTAAATTTCTAAAAAATATCACTTAATCTTTTGATTTATTTTTAAATTTATGGTATAATTAATGTCAATGATTTTTTAATATTCATTAAAATAAATACTAAAGTAAGGAACGAATAATATAATGAGCGATATAAAAAACACTCAGCAAGACGAGTTATTAAATATAAAAGATGAATTAAAAGTAGAAAAACAAGAAGAAAACAAAGGTTCCAAAAGAAGAAAAACTAGAAGAATTATTATAGGCGGAGTATTTAGTTTTTTTGCTTTTATTGGAGTTTTAGCTGTTGTATTAACAGGTGTTGCAGCGGCAACAATAATATTTGATGATACAGAAGAAAGACAAGAATATGCACAAAAATTATCAACTCTTGCAATTTATGATCCACTTCCTGTTGAAGATGTTTCATTAATAGAAGAAAAAATATTATATTTAAGTGGTATTTGGGCGGCTGTAATAAATGAAGACACAACTCAGTTTGAACAAAATGAATACGGAGAAACACTACTTCCAGCAATTGTAGTTGATTCATATATCGAATCAGTTTTTGGCAAAGGATTAGATTTAATATATAAAACATTTGAAGATTCAGGAATAACTTATATTTTCGATGAAGAAAAACAAGCATATATTATCCCGGTAACAAGTATTCCAACAGGATATACAATAGAAGTTGAAGAAATAGAGCAAGGCTTTTTAGCAACAGAAAAAACTTTAATAGTAGCATATCTTGAACCAGCAACTTCTTGGACAGATTTAGAAGAAACAGAAATTGTTAAATATGTTGAATATGTTTTTGAAAAGCAAGGCGATGATTACTTTTTAGTGGCTATTAGAGAAAGTGATAGGGAAGTTGTAGTGGATTCACAAGATACCGCGCAAGCTACACAAGAGCCTATTATAGTGCCTGAGGTAGCTGATGCAACACCACCTCCGGCAGCAGCAGAAGTTGCTAGCGAAGAAACAGAAGAAGTAACAGAAGAGGCAGCTGAAGAAACAGAAGAAAGTTCAGAAGAATAGTAAATTTAAAAACAGAACTTTAAAAAAGTTCTGTTTTTTTGTGAATATTTTTATACTAAATGTAAAAATTTAATAATTTAAAAGTAAATATTAAATTTGGTAGTAGAAATTTAAAAAAGATATGTTAAAATAAAATGAATGATAAAAAACAATAATAAATAAGTATATAATAATTAAAGGAGAATTATTTAAAATGAAAAATGAAAATTATATAACAATAAGATCTGAAAATCAAAAGAGAATAGCGTTAATAGCACATGATGGTAGAAAAAAGGATTTAGTGGCTTGGGCTATTAGTAATAAAGAAAAATTATCACGTCACTTTTTATTTGGAACAGGAACAACGGCAAGAATTTTAGCAGAAGAAACAAAACTTCCAGTAACTGCTTTTCATTCAGGTCCTTTAGGTGGCGACCAGCAAATAGGGGCAAAAATATCAGAAGGATTAATTGATTTTATGATATTTTTTTGGGATCCTTTATCATCTCAACCACATGATCCAGATATTAAAGCTTTATTAAGGATAGCAGCGCTGTATAATATACCAGTTGCAACTAATCAATCAACAGCAGATTTTTTATTCTCATCTAAATTGATGAACGAGTCTTATGATAGAAAAATCATTGATTATGGCAAAAGAATTAAAAATCGTGTGGAAACTTTTATTGAAGGATAATTATATTGAAAACTATAATTAGATATGATATAATTTTATATGAAAATTAGCATGGGAGAGTAAGAAATGAGTACAGGTTCAGTTATTAAACAAGACAAACTTTTAAAAGTTAATCAGCAGGTGCTATTAGGAGGCGGTAGCCTTTATGGCTTACTATATATTTTTACTAGCCAGTTCGCTTTAGGGCTTGCAATAACTGTGGCAACAGCAATATTAGTGTTTTGTGTTAATAGCACTAAGAATAAGGGTAATGGAGAATTCACAATTTATTTAATTACGTTTTCTCAATATGCTTTAATAGTTTTATTTGGGTTAGTGTCTTTTGAAGTTATTGGTAGTTTAACATTAATATTAGCTGCTATTTTAATGAATAGCTTATATTATAATAAAAAGATAATTATAGTGCAATGGATTATTACTGATATTATTTTAGCTGTTTGCTTTATGTTTAAAGATATTTTCTTTGCTGGAATAGATTCATCAGCTATATTAAGAGGCATTTTAGGGCTAAACTTTGCATTACTATTTTTAAATTTCTTATTAACTTGGGGTGTAGAATCTTTAAGCCAAGCACAAGAAAAAACAATAAAATCTGAAGAGTTAATCGAAGAAGTTAATAAAAAAATGCTTGAAAATAAAGAGCAAACTCAAAGGCAAAAAGAAATTTTTGATAGCATAAAAACTAGAAGTGATAATTTAAATCTTACTTCAAACAACATGCTTACAGTGGCAAAAGATTTAAGTGAATCATCTCAAGAGCAAGAGAGAATTCTATCAGATTTAACTATGCAAGGGCATGCTGTGATGAGCGAAATTAATTTAGCAAAAGATAAAGCTCAAGAATCTAAAGAGTTTTCTATTAATAGTGCAGATAAATTAAAAGAAAATAATGAAAATATGAAAAAAATCGTTGAGGCGATTTTAGAAATAGAAAAATCTAGCGAAAAAATAATTTCAATTATTAAAAATATAGAAGATATTGCATTCCAAACAAATATATTAGCTTTAAATGCTTCTATTGAAGCGGCAAGAGCAGGAAGTGCAGGTAGAGGATTTGCTGTTGTTGCAGATGAAGTTAGAAATTTAGCGGTTAAATCTTCAGCGGCTGCAAATGATAGTGCAAGTTTAGTTAACGATTCTATAAAGAGTGTAAAATATGGCGCAAACTTAGTTAAAGAAACAGCTGATAATATGGGCGCAGTTATTGGATATTCAGATTCAGCGGCAGAAAATGCACAATCTATAGATGGATTAATGATAGAACAAGTTGCAAATGTTAAAAATATGCTTGAAAAAATGGAAGAAATATCTGCTGCTGTTCAACGAACATCAAGAACAGCAGAAGAAAGCAATACTTTAGCAAATGAAGTGACAAATGAAATAGGATACATAAACTCAGCTATAAAATAAAACTAATATTAAAAAGGAGGAAGGGATGACTTTTATTTATAATAAAATAATTGATCTTGAAAAAGAGTATGCCCTTCTTTCTAAAGATCAGTTCAAAAAAAAAGATGTAACAAGAGAAACTGTAAAATATGAATTAGAAAAATCAAGTGAAGAATTAAGACAGATTAGTTTTAAAGTAAAAGATATTTTAAATGAACATGTTTATCCGTATTTAAAAGAGCCTACTACAATTTCAAAAGAAATAGCAGTAAGCTTAGAAGAGTTAGCTGAAAAGCTATCTGGCTATGGAGAAAGAGTAGACACTGGACTTTCATATGATATTAGATGTGCATTAATAGAATATGCAAAATATATTGGTGATGAAGAGCTATTAATTAGGAATTTATTTTTTAAAGGCTTATGTATGTTTTTTTTAAACAAAGAGTTATTTAATGAAAGCATGAGTAATTGCTATGATGAAATTATTTCTCTTTCAAGTAAGTATGAAAGCTTTAGTAAAGAAACTAGAAATTTAATTGTTAGAGCTTATGGAAATGCATACGTTAGTGTTCCTTCATTATATATCCATCGTTTTTTTAAAAACACTGATAGCGCAAAAGATTTTTGGAAAAACACTGCTCAAAAAGTGGATCCTGATTTTAATTGGGAAGCTTTTTATTATAATATAGATGAAAACACATGTACAATGTGTGCTACATATTTAAGAGATTTAAGAATTAATGAATCTAAATCTGAAGAGATTGTATCAAGATTGTATGAAAGTGCAAAAAAAATTTACGATAAAAAAACTAGTGATGAAAATGCATTAAAAAACATTAGCATGGATAAATCAAAGTATTATTATGAAGCTGGTAAATATTACAAGGGATTATCTTCAGAAAGAGAACTATGCACCGAACTTTATAAAATGTTTTATGCAGCTGATAAAACGAGCTATACATCTAATAATATTTTTTTGAATTTACAAATGCCATCATTATTTTTATATTATTTAGCTAAGATGCCAGATGCAGAATTATTAACAGAGCAAAATAGCAAAACTATAAAAAATATAGAAGAAACGGTTTTTTCTTATGTTAAAAATCTACCTATAGATTTTTCTCAAGAAGAAGTAACTAGACTTATTTCAAATTTCACTATTGGAATGTTTGCTTTATATGATAGTTTTGAATTTTTAAGAACAGTTTTATCTTTAACTATTTATAGACACAAGCCAACTTTTACACATTCGGTTGTCGTTGCAAAAATATCAACTGTTATAACTAAATATATTGTAGATAATTGTCCCGAATATTTCGTTGGAGTAAAAGGCTTAGACAATTTAGAAAGTGTAGAAAAATATAAAAAGCAAATTGAAGAATTTGTTTGGTTTGCAGGCCTTTCTCATGATATGGGAAAAATCGGATATACAAACATGATTTCACTATATGTTAGAAAATTAAATGATATAGAATTTAATTTAATAAAACAGCATCCGGATTCATATATTGCAAAAGCATATTTTGGAAGATTTGGTGTTACTGCTTTTGAAAAGCAGTTTAAAAGTGCTAGAATTGTTAATAATTTTGAGTTTTTATCAAATTCACAAGCGGCAGAATCTATAATTCAAATTTCATATGGACATCATATTTCATTTGATGAAAAAAGAGGATATCCACAAAATTTTAGTAATGAGCAAACCAGGGTGAAAAAGATAACAGATATTATATCAATAGCAGATTGCCTTGATGCAGCTACCGACACAGTTGGCAGAAGTTATGCAAAAGGAAAAACCCCGCAAGAAATTTTATCTGAACTTATACAAGGCGCTGGCACAGCATATTCACCGTTTATAGTTGATTTACTTAAAAATAATAAAGATTTATTTGATAAGATAGTAGATGTAATTGAAAATTATAGATATGATGTTTATCTAAGTTGTTTTGATGAAGAATCAATTACTTCTGATTTATTTATGAATTATAAACATTTAGATTAAAATAATTACACCCATATAAAAAAGCTGACACATAAAAGTGTCAGCTTTTTTCGTATATAATGATTTTAATTATTCAGCCAAATTTCTTCCCATTAAAACGCCCATTAATGAAGCCATCATTAAGCCTCTAGTCCAACCGCTTGAATCGCCTAGACAATGCAGGTTTTTAATGTTTGTAACAAAATTAGTGTCCATTTTAACTTTATTACTATAAAATTTTAATTCTGGTGAATATAATAAAGTTTCACTAGAAGCAAATCCAGGCACAACTGTATCAACAGCTTGTATAAAATTAATTATATTAGTCATCGCTCTATAAGGCATAGCAGCAGTTATATCACCCGCCACTGCATCAACTAATGTTGGAACTAAATTTGATTTTGATAATTCGTCTTGCCATGTTCTTTTTCCATCTAAAATATCGCCAAATCTTTGAACTAATATTTGATTTGAGCCTAACATATTAGTTATTTCACCAACCTTTTTTGCATATTCAATTGGCTGATTAAAAGGCTCAGTGAAATTATGAGAAGATAAAATAGCAAGGTTTGTATTGTTCGATTTTAATTCTTTATAAGAATGTCCATTAACAACAGCTAAATTATTATCATAGTTTTCTTGGCTAACAAATCCACCAGGATTTTGGCAAAAAGTACGCACTTTATCTTTAAATGGCTTTGGATATCCGATTAGTTTTGATTCATATAAAACATTATTAACCTTTTCCATAACCTCATTGCGAACTTCAACTCTAACACCTATATCAACAGTGCCAGGAGCGTGTGCAATGCCATTTTCTTGACAGACTTTTTCAAGCCAATCAGCACCACGTCTACCAGTTGCTAAAACAATGCTATCGGCATAAATATTAAAAGTTTCGTTTTTATTTGAAATGATAACACCTTTGCAAACACCATCTTCTAAAATGATGTTGTTGCATTCGTGTGAAAATAGAATATTAACTCCATTATCTAGTAAATAATTTTGCAGTCCTAGATAAACATCTTGAGCTTTTTCAGTACCTAGATGACGGATAGGGCAATCAACTAATTTTAATCCAGCCTTAATAGCATTTCTTCTAATATCTTTAACTTCTTCAGTGTGTCCAACACCTTCAATATGTGTATCAGCACCAAAATCAAGATAGATTTTATCTGTGTATTCAATCATTTCTTGAGTTAATTGAGCACCGATTAAATTAGGTAAATCTCCACCAACTTCAAAACTTAATGACAGTTTGCCATCGGAAAAAGCTCCAGCGCCTGAAAATCCAGTTGTAATATGGCAGTTAGGTTTACATTGAACACATTTTTTTGTTTTTGATTTTGGGCAATGTCTTTTTTCTATTTTAACGCCCTTTTCAACAAGGGTAATGCTTTTTTTAGAGCCTTTTTTTATAAGCTCTACTGCTGTAAATATCCCAGCAGGGCCAGCGCCTATAATAACTACATCTTGCTTCATAATAATTGTCCCTTTCTTAATAAAAAACATAGCAATATCTCGACAGAATTAAATTTAAGGGCTACCTTAAATTTAATTCACAGTCGAGAGAATTAATTAGTGATGAGTTTTGCACGCAATTATAGATTATAAAGTATAAATTACTTTTTGTCAATCTTTTTATTTGGATCTTTCATAGTTAAAGAAATACGTTTTTTAGGTACATCAACACCCATTACCCAAACAGTGACAACATCGCCAACTTTAACTTCTTCGCTTGGATGCTTAATATATCTATCGCAAATTTGGCTTAAATGCACAAGCCCGTCTTGGTGAACACCTATATCAACAAAAGCACCAAAATCAATAACATTTCTAACAGTGCCTTTTAATTCCATACCAGCTGTTAAATCTTTCATATCTAGTATATCGCTGCGTAGTAATGGTTTTGGAAGTTCGTCCCTCATATCACGCCCAGGCTTTACTAATTCAGATATAATATCTTTTAAAGTTGGAACACCGATATCTAAATCTTTAGCTAGTTTTTCATAGCCGATTTTTTCCGCTCTTTCGTTTAAATCTTTTAGATTATCAGAGCCGATATCATTAGTTGAGTGATTTAAGATTTCAAGAAGAGATTTTGCAGCCTTATAGCTTTCTGGGTGAACAGAGCTAGTATCAAGTTTATCTTTTGCAAAAGGAATTCTTAAAAATCCAGCTGCAAGCATAAAGGCTTTAGGGCCAAGTTTTGGAACTTTTAATAATTGATTTTTAGAAGAGAATTTACCGTTTTCCTCACGATAAGTAACTATATTTTTTGCAATAGATTTATTAAATCCAGAAACTCTTTCAAGTAGTGGGGCAGAGGCGATATTTAAATCAACACCAACAGTGTTAACACAGTATTCAACAACACCATCAAGGCTTTCTTCAAGTTTTGCTTTTGGCATATCGTGTTGATATTGGCCAACACCTATCGATTTTGGATCGATTTTAACGAGTTCTGCTAATGGATCTTGAAGTCGTCTAGCTATTGAAATAGCGCTTCTAATTGAAACATCATATTGCGGGAATTCTGCTGCTGCAAGTTTTGAAGCAGAGTAAATAGATGCCCCAGCTTCGTTTACAACCATGTAATTTACAGGTTCTGAAACTTCTTTTAATAAATTTGAAACAAATATTTCAGTTTCTTTTGTTGCAGTACCATTACCGATAGAAATAACATCAACATTATGCTTTTTAATAAGCGATTTTATTTGATTTGCTGCTTTATTTTTATCATGAATATCAAGAGTCATATAAATAACTCCTGAATCTAAAACTTTACCAGTTGAATCAACAACAGCCATTTTACAACCTGTTCTATAACCAGGATCAAGTGCAAGACAAACTTTATCTTTAACTGGTGGAACTAGTAAAAGCTGCTTTAAATTATCTGAGAATAATTTAATTGCACCAGTTGAAGCGATTTCGCTTAAATTATTGCGTATTTCAGTATCAAGACTAGGATTTATAAGCCTTTGAAAACTATCAGCAATGCTATTTTTAACTATTTCACTGCATTCACTTTCATTTTTAATATATAATTTTTCTATAATTTCAAGTGCTTTAGGAGTTTCAACAGTAATGTTAACTTTTAAAAATCCTTCTTTTTCACCACGGTTTATAGCTAAAACTCTATGCGGTAAAACCTTATTAACTGGCTGAGAAAATTCATAATATTGAGTGTAAACACTTTCTTTTTCCTCATCACCTTTAGATGCTATTACACCTGTTTGATTATATAATTTTTTAAGATTAGTTCTAACAGTTGTATCATCTGAAACAGTTTCAGCGATTATATCCATTGCACCTTGGATTGCATCTTCAACAGTTTCAACTTCCTCAGATAAAAAATTTTCAGCCTCTACTAAAGGATTTGTGTTTTTATCTTGCTCTAAAATTAATAAAGCTAATGGCTCAAGTCCTTTTGCTTTTGCAACAGAGGCCCTTGTTTTTCTCTTTGGTTTAAACGGACGATAAATATCTTCAACTTCTGAAAGAATCATAGCTTTAGTGATATTTTGCATAATTTCATCAGTCATTTTTTCTTGCTCTGTTATGCTTTTTATAACTTCTTGCTTTCTTTCTTCTAAATTTCTAAGATAAGTTAATCTATCAGAAACACTACGAACAGTTTGATCATCAAGTTCACCCGTTTTTTCTTTACGGTATCTTGAAATAAAAGGAACAGTTGCTCCTTCATCTAATAGAGCGATAGTGTTTTCAACTTGCCAAGGATTTAAAGATAGTTCTTTTGCGATAATTGATAAAATTTCCATTTTAATTCATTCCTTTCGAAAATGAGTTATATTATAAAGAAAAAATTAGTTTTATTTTTTCTTTTTATTTATTATTAAATATCCAATAAATATGATAAATGAGATAAAACTGATTGTCAAGCTAAGGTTTAGATATGGAGTTTTGTATTCAAAAATAATTTCATTATCTCCGCTAGGAGCAAAAACTGCCATTAATCCATAATTAACTTTTAGTATTTCAGTTTCCACTCCATTTACATATGCTGTAAAACCTTCATCATAAGCAGCAGAGTAAAACACTAAATTATCTTCATCTAAATTTATTTTACTAATAAATCCATCTCCACGCATTTCAAAATAATATCCAGCGTCTTCCTTTCGGTTTTCGCAGTCTAGTAAATATGTTTCAAAGCTTGTATTATTAAGTTCTTCGCTTGGAAGATACGGGAGTGTTAAATTATATTCTTCTAAAACGCTTACATCTTCTAAAGCGATAGCACGCATTAAAATATTAGAACGATAATTATCTTCAACTGTATTTAAATCATCATATGATACAAAATAATCTAAAGTAAAACCAAAAGGCACGAAATAATCATTTTTTAATATCGTGTATGGATATTCTTCTATATGATCTGAAAAAGTTAGGGTGTCAGTGCTTTCTTTTAAGCTATCAGCCTCCCAGTTTGGAGTTACATAGTATTTAACGCTTAAAAGCCCTCTTAAAGCGTAAAATTCTACCTCAGGCTTTGAAGAAACATCTCTTTTAACGCCAACGCTTGGGTAAAACTCCAAAATATTAGGGTTAACAGTTGAATTGAAAAATTGAAGTGAAGGGTAGTTTACAAATAGTCCAAAATTATTATAGCTTTGGTAATTATCAATTCTAAAATCTTGATTTTCATCATCATCGTATAAACTAAAGCTGTCTAATATATCATAGTTTTGAATTTTATATAAACTATCTGATTCTTCTTGTGGCATTTTTGAAAACCCAATATGTGATATTGAAAAAATTAATATTAAACAAATGCTTGAAAGTAAAAGCAGTTTTGAATAATTTTCTTTTTCATAAAAATATTGAACAATATTTTGCAATATAAATACACTTAGAATACCTATTAATAAATTAGTTAAAAAAATCTCAGGATCTTCAGAAAGTCCTATTTTAAATTCATCTTCAAAAACAGGAGTTAAAGCGAAAATAATAGGAATAATTAAAAGGATATAAATAGGTTTTAAAGAATTTAAAATATCTTCTTTTTCATAAGAAAATCCTTGCATATTCATCGCAACTAGCATTAATGAAGGCATATAAAACCATCTTGCATAATAGCTAGTGTTAAAAGCATAAAAACTAGAATTTAATATAGGAACAAATGCAAATAAAATGCATATTGAAAACACTATAAAAAATGCTGATTTTTTATTCTTTTTTAAAAATAAGAAAAAGCCGTATAATCCACCAAGTGCTATAAATATTGATAAACTATTCCATTTTAAAGCACCTTCAGTAAAAAGCGAAGGATTGTAAGCGGGATCTGGAGGAAGTAGGGCGCTAAATAATATAGCAAAATATTGCTGAACTTCTCCATATAGCCATAACCCGAATTCACTTAAAGGGCGAATTACTCTAGGATTTGATAATAAATTTGGAATAGCTGGGATTAATAAAATTGCTCCCATTAAAAATCCGATAATACTCTCAAACGCTAAAGTGAAGAATTTTTCTATTGTTAATTTGTAATCTTTTATTTTAACTTTAGTTACAAAATAAATTATTAAAAATAAAATTTGCCCAAGGAAAAAGAAATAGTTGTTTAATAAATTTATAGCAACAAATATTGCAAATAAGCCTTTTTTTTGCTTATACATATATTCGTCTAAACTAAAAAGCATATATGGAAAGAAAACAACAGCCTCAACAAAATGATTAAAAAATATATTATAAATGCTAAAGCCTGAAAAAGCATATAGAATAGCTGCTATATAAGTGTGAGTCGTGTTTTTAGAGTATCTTTTTAGATATAAATAAGCACCAAGTGCAGCAAAAGCAAATTTTAGCATTAATAAATAAGGCATTATATATGGAACTGCTTTTGCAGGGAATAATAAACTTAGATAAAAAAATGGTGTGCCTAAAAAGTAAAAAGAGTAGGTATTTATAAAAGATGAGCCTAAATCACTAGCCCAGCTAAAAGCAAAATCACCGCTTTTTATTATTTCATTTCCATACATATAAAATGGAATTTGCTGAGAATTAAAATCTCCAGCATACAAAAAGAACCCCTTATCCATAATTAAATAAGGCAAAAAAATCATAAATGCTATTAAAAAAGCTAAAGAAAAAATCTTCA
Organism: uncultured Oscillospiraceae bacterium; assembly: GCA_964369915.1. Classification (GTDB taxonomy): domain Bacteria; phylum Bacillota; class Clostridia; order Oscillospirales; family Ruminococcaceae; genus RGIG3102. Next base: position 15,360 of record CAYJGG010000006.1, read on the forward strand.
CGTATTCATTTTTAAATATTTTCATACAGTCTATCCTTAAATTATATTTTTGCAAGTTCATCAAGAGATAAACTATAAGCAGGTAGCATATTTTCTAAAAAATAATTAACTTCTTCTAAATCCATCTTAATTAAATTCTCATAAATTGATTTGTAAGCGCTAGAAAATTCTTTATTTCCACTTTTTTCTTCTTCAATACATTTTATTAAAGCACTTAATTTATCAGCAGCTTTTAATATTTTTTTCTCATAATCGGTTAATAAAGTTTTATAAGCAAAAGGCTCAATAAACTCTTTAATTAAAGGGTTATGAGTTTCTAAAAGATTTGCAGTGGCTTTTTCTTCTATTAATTTATAAGCAGAAGATAAAGAATCATCATTGTATTTAACTGGAGTTGGCATATCTCCAGTTAAAATTTCGCTCATATCATGGTATAAAGCAGTTAAAACTAAATTTTGGGCATTTAAATCTTTATTGTAAATTTTATTTGAAATACCAGCTAAAGTGTGAACAATAAGCATAACCTCATTTGTATGCTGTGCAACGTCTTCGCTGTGGCTTTGTCGCATAAGTCCCCAGCGAGTAAGATATTTCATTCTTGATAGTAGTGCATTAAAATTATACATCTAAATTCTCCTTTAAAGCTTCTTTTGCTAAATTTTTTGCATCATTAAAAGTTGTAAGGCTGTTAGTTAAAAATCTTAAATGAGATGCAGAACGCAGTCCTTTTAAATATAAAGCGGCTTGTCCTCTTGATTTTTTCATCCCTAAAATTTCGCCGTTAACTTCGCATAATTTTTCAATATGCCAAAGCATTAAATCAAGCCTTTGCTCAATCGATAAATCATCACGAACAGGCTTATTATCAAAGTAATCTTGCAACTGACTGAAAAACCAAGGGCGTGATAATGCTTCTCTTCCAATCATAACGCCGTCACAGCCAGTGTGATTTAAAACTCTATTGCAAATATCAATATTAGTGATATCTCCATTTGCAAAAACAGGAATAGAAACAGCTTTTTTAACATCGCGAATTATATCATAATCAACACCAGGCTTATACATTTCTTGCCTTGTTCTCCCGTGAACTGCTAAAAAGCTAACGCCTACATCTTCTAAATGTTTTGATAATTCAACAGCGGTAATAATATTATTATCCCAGCCTTTTCTTATTTTAACACTAACAGGAATATCTTTTGCCATTTCAACGGTAACTTTTGCAATTTCAGTGGCTAATGGTATATCCTTCATTAAGCTAGAACCTGAATTATTACCAGTTATTTTAGGGGCAGGGCAACCCATGTTTATATCAATAAAGTCAGGTTTATATTCTAAAACCATAGGTACAGCTATTTTAAAGTCTTCCGGCTCAAAGCCAAAAAGCTGAATTCCAAAAGGATTTTTCCTATCAAAACTTTGCATTAAAGTATGGCTTTTTTTATCTTTAAATCTTAATGCTCTAGCAGACACCATTTCGCTAACGGTAAATCCTGCATTAAAATCATCTGCAACTTTTCGCATTACAATATCACAAAAACCTGCCATAGGAGCTAAAACAGCCCTATTATTTATATTAAAATTTGCTAATTTCATTTATTTCACCTAATTATTTCATTTTTGACTAATAAATTATACCACAAATTATAAAAATATGATATACTATATAAAAGAAAATTTAAAAAAATAAAAAAGGAATTAAAAACATATGAAACTTTTAGCCCTAGATGGAAACAGCATTTTAAACCGAGCTTTTTATGGAATAAAATTATTAACAACAAAAGACGGGCAATACACAAATGCAATATATGGCTTTTTAAATATATTATCAAAATTAAAGCAAGATGTAGATCCTGATGTGGTGGCTATTGCGTTTGATTTAAAAGGGAAAACATTTCGCCATGAAATGTATGATGGATATAAAGCAACAAGAAAAGGAATGCCAGAAGAACTAGCGCAGCAGCTACCAGTTTTAAAACAACTTCTTTTAGATTTAGGATATGTTATTGTAGCAAAAGAAGGCTATGAGGCAGATGATGTTTTAGGTACGCTTGCAGCGGCAACAAAAGATGGCGATGAATGCTATATTGCAACAGGTGATAGGGATTCACTTCAATTAGTTAATGATAAAGTAACTGTTGTATTATCTTCAACTCAGTTTGGCAGAAGTCAAAATTTATTTATGAATAGAGAGGCTGTTTTTGAAAAATATGGCTTATATCCAGAAGATTTAATTGATTTAAAAGCTTTAATGGGAGATGCCTCTGATAATATTCCAGGTGTTAAAGGAGTAGGCGAAAAAACTGCCGTTACACTTTTACAAAATTTTAAAACTCTTGAGGGTGTTTATGAAAATATCGAGAGTGATGTTATAAAAAAAGGTGTTAGAGAAAAGCTTATTAATGATAAAGAAATGGCTTTTTTATCAAGAAAACTAGGAACTATTAATTTAGAAACTCCTATAAACACCGAATTTGAAAATTATAAAAGAACAAGCGGTAATTCAAAAGATGCTGTAAAAACCTTAACTCGCCTTGAAATGTTTTCAATGATAGAAAAATTAGTTGAAACTAGTGGGGATACAGTAGAAGAAAAAGAAGAAATTTTATTAAATGAAGTTATAATTAAAGAATTTAAAAATGATTTACAGTCTTGCTTTGTTTATAAAAATGAAGATAGTTTTTATTTTATTAAAGATGAAAATGTTTACTCTATAAAAAGTGATAGTAGCATTTTAAAAGAATTTTTAGAAGACAAAACAAAAGAAAAAATAGTTTATGATTCTAAAGAATTATATGAATTTGGATTTTTAAATAATATCGATGTTAAAGGGGTAAAGTTTTGCTTAAAACTTGCTGCTTATTTAATAAATCCTGCTCAAAACAGCTATGATTTTGAAAGAATAGTGGCTTCTTCTAATGCTCAAAAATCTTTTGAATGCAAGGCTTATTTTGCAAGCTATATCCAAAGTGTTTATAATAATTTAAGTAAAGAAATTAAAGAAGATAATCAAGATAATTTATTATTTTGTATAGAAATGCCTCTAGCTAAAGTTTTAGCTAGTATGGAATATTTAGGCTTTAGTTTAGATAAAGAAAAACTAATTGAATTTGGCGAAATGCTAAAAACTCAGCTAGAAAAAGACGCAAACACAGTTTATGGTTTAGTTGGTTATAAATTTAATCTAAATAGTCCAAAACAATTAGGTAAAGCCTTATTTGAAGATTTAGAACTACCAACAGGAAAAAAGACAAAATCAGGATATTCAACTAATGCCGAAACGCTAGAAGGATTAAAAAAATATCATCCAGTGATACAAACTATTTTAAATTATAGAAGTTATCAAAAATTAAATTCAACCTATGTTGAAGGGTTTATTGATAAAATAAAAGAAGACGGCAGAATTCACACAACATTTAATCAAACCGAAACTAGAACAGGTAGGATTTCTTCAGGTGAGCCAAATTTACAAAATATCCCAGTGAGAACAAAACTAGGGCAAGAATTAAGAAAGTTTTTTATAGCAAAAGAAGGACATGTTTTACTAGATGCCGACTATTCACAAATCGAACTTCGTATCCTAGCTCATATTAGTAAAGACGAGGTTATGTGTGAAGCGTTTAATAGTAATTTAGATATCCACACGCAAACAGCTGCAAAAGTTATGAAACTTCCAGTTGAAATGGTTACAAGTGAATTTCGTAGTAGAGCAAAGGCTGTAAACTTTGGTATTGTTTATGGGATAGGTGCTTTTAGTTTAGCAAAAGATATTAATATTTCAGTTAAAGAAGCCGATAGTTTTATTAAAGAGTATTTAGAAAATTTTAAAGGCGTTAAAAAATATATGGACGATATAGTTATAACAGCTAAAGAAAATGGCTATGTTACAACTCTTTTTAATAGAAAAAGATTACTCCCAGAAATTAATAATTCGAATAAAATGATACAAGCACTAGGCAAAAGAATGGCTTTAAATACACCAATTCAAGGGACAAGCGCTGATATAATTAAAATAGCTATGGTTAAAGTTTATAATAGATTAGAAAAAGAAAATTTAAAAGCAAAGTTAGTTTTACAAGTGCATGATGAACTTATTGTTGAGTGCCCAAAGCAAGAACAAGAAATTGTATCAAAAATATTAAAACAAGAAATGGAAAATGCAGCAACATTAATTATCCCACTAAAAGCAGACGTTAACGTGGGTGAAAATTGGTATGATGCAAAAGGATAAAATAAAGCTGGATTTGATATTTTAGTATAATGAATTTTAATAATTAAAAAGTTTCAAAATTAAAAGAAAAGAATGGTTATTAAGTATGAAAATTGAAGAATTTAAAATGCAAGATGTCCAAGAAGTGTTAGCTTTGCATGCAGATGTAGCAGATGGGTGGGGAATAAAAGGCCTTATTAATGATGCTCAAAATCAAAATACAAAGAGTTTTATAATTAGAAAAAATAAAAAGATAATAGCTTATTGCTCTTATTTAGTTGTTGATGATGCAGAGCTTGTTTTTCTGTGTGTTGATAAAGATTATAGAAGGCAAGGAGTGGCAGAATTCCTTTTAAAAGAAACGATTAAAATGATAAATCAACCGCTGATCGTATTAGAAGTTAGAAGTCAGAATTTAGCGGCTATTAATCTATATAAAAAACTAGGATTTAAAGATATTGGAATGAGAAAGAATTTTTATTCTTTTCCAGACGATGATGCACTAGTTTTAGAACTTATCTTAAAGGAGAAAAATATATAAATGTTAGTTTTAGGAATTGAAACTAGTTGTGATGAAACAGCTATTTCAGTTGTAAAAGATGGAAGAGAAGTGCTTTCAAATATAATAAATTCACAAGCCGATGAGCATGGAATGTATGGAGGGGTAGTGCCCGAAATTGCCTCAAGAAGACACATAGAAAATATATCTTTAGTAGCGCATAACGCGATAGAAAAAGCAGGAATTACTTATAATGATATAGATGCCATTGCAGTAACCTATGCGCCTGGATTAATTGGTGCTTTACTAGTTGGGATAAATTTTGCAAAAGGTTTAAGCTTTTCTTTAAATAAACCACTAGTGCCAGTTCATCATATAAGAGGACATATTGCTGCTTTATATTTAGAATATAAAGAATTAAAACCACCTTTTATCTGTCTTGTTGCATCTGGTGGACATAGTCATATTGTGGCGGTTGATAGCTACACTGATTTTAAGGTTATAGGAAGAACAATTGATGATGCGGCAGGCGAGGCTTTTGATAAAGTTGCAAGGACATTAGGACTTGGATATCCAGGAGGTCCCGCTATTGCAAAAGCAGCTTTAACAGGAGATAAAAAAGAATATAAACTACCAACGCCAAATACTCAAAATATATATGATGTTAGCTTTTCAGGATTAAAAACAGCTGTTATTAATATTTATAACACTAATAATATGAAAGGTATTCAAACAAATATAAATGATTTATCGGCTTCTTTTGAAGAAAAAGTTGCTACTATGCTAAGCGATAATTTAATTAATGCTGCAAAAGAATACGGCTATAAAAAAGTGGCGATAGCAGGAGGAGTTGCGGCAAATATTAGATTAAGAGAATTAATCTTAGAAAAGATAAATAAAGAAGATTTTTACTGTCCAAATATAAAACTATGCACAGATAATGCGGCAATGATTGCCTCACAAGGATACTTTGAGTTTTTAGATGGAAAAATAGCAGATTTAAATTTAAATGGCATTGCTAATTTAGATATTAGCCTTACTTAATATTAAAATATGGCTTTTTGCTTGACTTTTTTACAAGATTAAGTAAAATAATTATATAGAAATAATAATTTGATTAAAAATTCAAATTTAAAATAAAAACGTAAAGAGAGGAAATTATTATGATTTTACAGCAATTAAAAACAATTATCGCAGAACAACTAGAAATTTCAGAAGATGATATCACTTTAGAAAGTGATCTAATCAAAGACTTTGATGCAGATAGCTTAGATCTAGTTGATATTGTTATGTCCATAGAAGATGTTTTCGGAGTTGAAATCCCCGAAGAAAGCATAGACGAGATAAAATACGTTAGCGATGTGGTAGCGTTTATAGAAGAGAATAAAGATTAATATATAAAAAGGGATGGTCATAGATAATGTCTAAGCAAAAAAAGTTAGTTAGCGAAATAACATCAAGAGATGAAGATTTTGCACAGTGGTTTACTGATATCTGCAAAAAAGCAGAGCTTATAGACTACTCAACTGTAAAAGGGTTTACAGTTATGCGTCCATACGGACAAGCAATCTGGGAAAATATTAGAAATATTTTAGATAGAAAATTTAAAGAAACAGATCATGATAATGTTTCTATGCCTTTATTAATTCCAGAAAGTTTATTAAACAAAGAAAAAGGTCATGTTGAAGGATTTGCACCAGAAGTTGCTTGGGTAACTCATGGTGGAAGTAATGAATTAGAAGAAAGATTATGTATTCGTCCAACGAGTGAAACTTTATTTTGTGATCACTGGTCGAGAGTTTTACAATCTCATCGTCAACTGCCAATGAAATACAATCAATGGTGTAGTGTTGTAAGATGGGAAAAAACAACAAGACCTTTTTTAAGAGGAAGAGAATTTGACTGGCAAGAAGGCCATACAATTCATGCAAGTAAAGAAGAAGCGATTGAAGAAACATTCACAATACTTGATGTTTATGCTGAATTTGCCGAACAAGATTTAAGAATTCCTGTAATTAAAGGACAAAAAACTGAAAAAGAAAAATTTGCGGGCGCAGTGGCAACATACACTATCGAGGCTATGATGCACGATGGGAAGGCTTTGCAAAGTGGTACGTCTCACTTTTTTGGAGATGGATTTTCAAGGGCATTCGATGTAAAATATGCAGATAAAAATAATGGTATTTCATACCCTTATCAAACATCTTGGGGTGTTTCAACAAGGATTATCGGAGCTATTATAATGACTCATGGCGATGACGATGGGCTTGTTTTGCCACCAGCTATCGCTCCAATTCAACTTGCAATTATTCCTATTGCTATGCACAAAGATGGAGTTATTGAAAAAGCAACAGAACTGAAAAATCAATTAAAATCAAAATACAGAGTAAAACTTGATATTTCTGATAACTCACCAGGCTGGAAATTTGCTGAATATGAAATGAAAGGCGTTCCAGTGCGTTTAGAAATTGGTCCAAAAGATATTGAAAACAATCAATGCGTATTAGTTAGAAGAGATACAAGAGAAAAAATATTTATTTCTTTAGATAACCTTGAAACAGAGCTTGAAAAATTATACGAAGAAGTTGCACAAAACATGTATAATAAAGCATTAGATAATAGAAATAATAAAACAGAAACTCTAGCTGATTTTAATGATATTATCGCTTCATCTAAAGAAAAAGACGGATTTATTATATCTCCTTGGTGTGGAGAATTAGCTTGCGAAGAAGAAATGAAAGAAAAAGCTAATTTATCAAGCAGATGTATGCCATTTGAATTGCAAGAAAACACACAAGGCGTTTGCCCAATGTGTAAAAATCAAGCAAAACATACAGTTATATGGGGGAAATCATACTAATACAAAAGTGTTAATATGATTTTACTATTTAAATTATGAAAACAGTTTTAGTTACAGGTGCAAGTAAGGGCATAGGAAAAACTCTTATTATATCTTTAAAAAATCAAGGATATAATGTTGTAGGCACTTATAATTCTAGCTTTGAGGCTGCAAAAGAATTAAAAGAAGTTTATGATATTGATATGGTAAAATGCGATGTTACACTAGATGAAGATTTAAAAAATGTTTATGATTTAATAAAAAATAAATATAATAATCTTTATGCAGTTGTTAATAACGCAGGAATTTCCTATGAAAAACTTTTGCAAGACACTTCATTCTTTGATATTCAAAATATTATAAACACAAATTTAATTTCGATTATTAACTCATCAAAATACGCAACTAAGTTAATGCTAAAAGAAAAAAATGGTGTTATAATTAATATTTCTTCTGTTTGGGGGATAAATGGCGCAAGTTTTGAAACAGTTTATTCTGCTTCAAAAGGTGGTGTTATCACTTTTACTAAAGCATTAGCAAAAGAAGTAGGTCCTAGTGGGATAAGAGTTAATTCAATTAGCCCAGGAGTTATAAAAACTGATATGCTAAATGCTTACTCAAAAGAAGATTTAGAAAATTTAAAATACGAAACTCCTTTAAACTCTTTAGGAAAAACTAATGATATTTTTAATGCAGTAGAGTTTTTACTTAGTGAAAAATCTAGCTTTATTACAGGGGAAAACCTTGTTGTAGATGGTGGATTCAGTTTATAATAAGATTAAATTCGCAAACAAGATTTTAAGTTTAGTCTTGTTTGCGATTTTTATAAAATAAGGGTGGTAAGATAATGGATTATATGACAACGTACACAGGCGAAAACTTTTCTCCAATAAAGCCAGAAGTAGATAAAATTAATATTAAAGATATTGCTCATGCTTTATCTATGCTTTGTAGAGGAAATGGACATCTAAAGCATTTTTACTCAGTTGCACAGCATAGTGTAAACTGCTGTTTAGAAGCAAAAGCAAGGGGACATTCAAAAAAAGTGCAATTAATGTGCTTAATTCACGATGCAAGCGAAGGCTACATAGCAGACATAACAAGGCCAGTTAAAGCTCATTTAAGTGATTATTTAGTATACGAGGAAATTTTGCAAAATGTAATTTATAAAAAGTACATATTAGATAATATAACTGAAAATGATTTATTTGAAATGAAAGAAATTGATGATGCGGTTTTATATTATGAACTTAATAGATTAATGAGTATTGGCGGACACGAAGAACCAAAACTTTTAAGCGAAATAAATATAGAATTTACTCCATTTGAAATAATAGAAAACAAGTTTTTAGAATTATTTGAAGAATTAACAAAATAAAAAAATACCGATTTTCTTTTGAAAGTCGGTATTTTTAATTATAAAATTTTATGGGGCGATAAACAAATTTATTATAAAACGTTAGTAAGCTGATGCGTTATCTACTTATCGATGAAATAGTAGATAAATTAGATGTTTTATAATGTATAAATATTAGAAAAAGCTATTAATTATATTTTGATAATAAATCATATAATTTTTTTTGAGTAGTTTTATCATAAACTGATTTATTCGCTAAAACCTCTTTTAATTTTTCATCATATAAAAAACCATCATAATCATTCACACAAAGCTCAGTATAAACTTTTGCCATATCTTCCGGTGAAATAGAAAAGAATGATTTAATTTTATATAAAAACTTTAAAAAAGAATTAATATTATTATATCTATTTATATCCACTTTAACATTAGTAACTCTAATAGCATGAAAAGTTATATCAGCATATTTTTCTTTCATAAATAAAGAAACCATTAATAAAGCTAGCTTGTTTTGATAATATGCTTTATCCGCTTTATAGCTTTTTTCTGCGTTTAAATTTTCAAAATCAAGAGTTATATTTGGATAAACCATAAGGCCCTGAGAAGAAATATTAATAATTTTGCCTTTTGATTTTTGGATAATTGGAATAAGCATTTCGCTTAAAATAAATGGAGCAATAACATTTGTTGCAAATTGCTTTTCTTGATTTTCATCATTGAATTTAGCGGTTTTGTTAGAGATATCAAAATCGGCAGCATTATTTATTAAAATATCAATACTTTCATTTTCTATAATAATTTGAGAAGCTATATTTTTAACACTACTTATATTTGATAAATCAGCAATTTTATAGCTAACATTATCATTTTTAGTTTCTAGTTTTATTGTTTCAGTGGCTTTTTTTGCAGAAGTTTCATTTCTGCAAATCATAATAACTTTATGATTTAAATTTGCAAGCTGTAAACAGCTTTGATAGCCTATGCCGCTGTTTCCACCTGTTATAATAATTGTTTTCATTATATTATTGCTCCTTAACATTTACATTTTTTATTTAATTTACTTTAGCATAAATTTAATATGTTTTCAACTCTTTAATATAGTAGGCGAAATTTACTGCATTTTACATATGAAATAAAAAAATACTTTGTGAAATTTCTAACTATTAGTTGTTAAAAAAATAACAATTAACACTTAAAAAAGTGTGATTATAGCTAGTTTTTTCTAAATAGCTAGTATCCATCAGCAAAATTATATCGATAAAGATAATTAGATATTTTTTTACTTATATCTTTACAAATGATTTTTTTTGTGGTAAAGTGATAAAAAAAGATATAATTGTTTGGAGGTTATTATGAAAATAAAAGTCTGTATTGGAAGTTCATGCCATCTTAAAGGTTCACGAGTTGTGGTTGAAAAATTGAAAAAACTAATCGAAGAAAGAGAGCTTGATGATAAAGTTGAGCTGTCAGGAAATTTTTGTATGAGTAATTGTCAGCAAGGCGTTTGCGTTTCTGTTGATGATAAGATACATTCTGTTTCTCCAGAAACAGTTGAGAGTTTTTTTGAAAAAGAAATAGTAAATATATAGTGTGATTAAAGTAAAGAGGGAAGTATGGCAGAATTTTTAAAATTAAAAAAATCTAATTGTAAAAATTGCTATAAATGTATAAGACATTGTCCAGTAAAATCAATTAGATTTTCAGGTGGTCAGGCAAATATAGTTGGGAATGAATGCATTTTATGTGGACAATGCTTTGTGAATTGTCCGCAAGATGCAAAAGAGATAGCGAGTAGTGTAGAAGCAGTAAGGGTATTAATTTCTTCACAAGAGCCTGTTATAGCATCTATTGCACCGTCCTTTTTAGCAAATTATGAGGGAGTTTCAATAGACTCAATAAGCGAGGCTTTAAAAAAATTAGGTTTTCACTTAGCGGAAGAAACAGCAATAGGTGCAACAATAGTTAAAGATGAATACCAAGCGATGATAGATAGGGATAAAAGAGATATTTTAATTACATCGTCTTGCCATTCATTAAATTTGTTAGTGCAAAAATATTATCCTAAATCATTAAGATTTTTAGCAGATATAGTTTCGCCAATGCAAGCACATGCTTTAGATATTAAAAAAAGATACCCTAACGCAAAAGTTGTGTTTATAGGGCCTTGTGTAGCTAAAAAAGACGAAGCGAATTATTATAAGGGAATAGTAGAAGAGGCACTAACTTTTGAAGAATTAACATCTTGGCTAAAAAAAGAAAATATTGAGATAAAAAAAGAATCATCAAGTGAAAACATTAATAAAAGTTTAGCAAGATTTTTCCCTACAAGTGGGGGAATACTTAACACAATTAAAAATAAAAACCCAGAATACACATATTTTTATGTTGACGGTGTTGAAAATTGCATGAATGCACTAGAAGAAATTGAAAGCGGTAAATTAAGTAAATGTTTTATTGAAATGTCAGCCTGTAAAGGAAGTTGCGTTGCAGGGCCTGTAATGGAAAAATACAGAAAAAATCCAATTTCCGACTTTTTGAATATTAAAAATAATGTTGGGAATGAAGATTTCGAAGTTGAAAAATTAGAAGAATCTTATATGAGAAAAAACTTTGAACCTATTCAACTTAGAAACACAACTCCATCAGAAAAAGATATAGAATTTTTCTTAAAAAAATTAGGCAAGGAGAATAAAGAAGATGAGCTTGATTGTGGCTCTTGTGGATATAATTCATGTAGGGAAAAAGCGATAGCTGTTTATTATGGTAAAGCTGATTTAACAATGTGTCTTCCACACTTATCCGAAAAAGCAGAAACATTCTCAGATTTAATTGTTCAAAATACACCGAATGCAATTTTTGTTTTAAACGATAATTTAGAAGTTCAAAGAATAAATAATGCTGCTATTAATTTGATTAATATAAGGGATGAAAATGATATTTTAGGAGAAGAAGTGGTAAGGGTTTTAGATCCTAGTGATTTTTTAGAAGTTAAACATACGGGTACTTCTATAAAAAATAAAAGAGCATATCTTGCGGAATACGATAAATTTGTTGATGAAACAATTATATTTGATAAGCAATATAAATTATTTATTTGTATAATGAGAGATGTTACGAAAGAAGAAGAAGAGCGAAATAAAAAAGAATTAATTAGCAGAAAAACAATTGAAACAACTGATAAAGTTATTGAAAAGCAAATGAGAGTAGTGCATGAAATAGCATCTCTATTAGGAGAAACAACGGCTGAAACGAAAATTGCTTTAACTAAACTTAAGGAGTCGATTTCAAATGATTAATTTATGTGCAGATATAGGATATAATAGTTTAAATAAGTATAAAGAAGAATTATGCGGAGATCAAGTTGAGATAATTGAAACTGTGGATAATTCAACAACTATTGTTTTAGCTGATGGTCTTGGAAGTGGGGTGAAAGCAAATATTTTATCAACCCTAACATCTAAAATTATTTCAACGATGATATCGCAAGGACTTAGTATTATAGATTGCGTTGAAACAATTGCCCAAACACTTCCAGTTTGCTCTATTAGAGGTATTGCTTATTCAACTTTTACTATTTTTAGAATAATAAATAGTAAAGAAGCTGAAATAATTCAATATGATAATCCAAATGTGATTATGTTTCGAGATGGTGAATATTTAGATATGCCATATACAGAAATGATAATAGGTGGGAAAAAAATACTTCAATCAAAAGTGAATTTAGAAGAACACGACGTTTTCTTTTTAATGAGTGATGGTTGTATTCATGCAGGTGTTGGAAGATTTTTAAATCTTGGCTGGGAAAGAGAAGATATAGCAGAATATATGCAACCACTTATAGATACAAAATTCACAGCTAAAACATTAAATTCAATTTTGCTTGATAAGTGTAATGAATTGTATAATGATATGCCAGGAGATGACACTACTGCTTGCACGGTGAAAATAAGGAAAAGGCAAGCGATGAATTTAATGATAGGACCTCCATCAAATTCAGATGAAACAGATAAAATGATGTCGCTATTTTTTTCTAAAGAAGGAAAGCACATTGTTTGCGGAGGAACAACGTCAACGATAGTTGCAAAATACTTAAATAGAGATATAATACCTTCCCTTGATTTCTTTGACTCAGAAATACCACCAACAGCCAAAATCGATGGTGTTGACTTAGTCACTGAGGGAGTTATAACAATGAGTAAAGTTTTAGAATATGCAAAAGATTATTTAAATAATAATAATCTGCACGCTGAGTGGAGCGTGAAAAAAGATGGTGCATCTTTAATTACAAGGCTTCTATTTGAAGAATCAACTGATATCAATTTTTATGTGGGTAGGGCTATAAATCCAGCACATCAAAATCCGAATTTGCCAATTAATTTTAACATTAAAATGCAATTAGTAGATGAGGTTTCAACGTATCTTCGTAAAATAGGAAAAAGAGTTAAAGTGAGCTATTTTTAGAGATGAGTGAGAAGGGATGAGAATATGAGAAAATTTGATACAAAAGTACAATATTTGAAATATAAGGTTTTAAGAGAAGTAGCAAGACATGCATGGGATGATACTTTATTAGAAAATGTATCAGAAATACCAAAAGCACTTACAATAGGACATGAAGCCGAAACAAGATGCTGTGTATACAAAGAACGTGCAATACTCACAGAAAGAGTTAGGATAGCAATGGGTGGGAACAAAGAAAATCCTAATGTTATTGAGGTTATAGATATAGCTTGCGATGAATGTCCAGTTTCAGGATATGTGGTAACATCTTCTTGTAGAGGATGTTTATCTCATAGATGCTCTGACGTTTGTAGATTTGGAGCAATAACATTTGATTCAAATCACACAGCACAAATTGATAATTCAAAATGCAAAAACTGTGGAGCTTGCGCAAAAGTCTGTCCTTATTTTGCTATCATTAGTAGTCAAAGACCTTGTGAAAAAGCCTGTAAAGTTAAAGCTATACAAAAATCAGAGAATAATCAAGCCGAAATTTTAAATGATAAATGCATATCATGTGGTGCATGCGTATACCAATGTCCGTTTGGTTCAATAGCAGATAAATCATTTATTTTAGATTCAATTAATATTTTAAAAGAAAGTGAAAACAATAAAAAATATAAAGTTTATGCAATTGTAGCGCCTTCAATATCAAGTCAATTTCAGTATGCAAAATTAGGCCAAGTTATAACTGGAATAAAAGAATTAGGATTTTATACAACGGTTGAAGTGGCTCTAGGAGCTGATGCAGTTGCGTTAGAAGAATCAAAAGAACTTGCACAAAAAGGATTTTTAACAAGCTCTTGTTGTCCAGCTTTTGTAAAATATATTCAGCACGAATTTCCAGATATGAAAGAGCATATTTCACACAATCTTTCTCCAATGGGAAAAATCGCTCAATTTATAAAGAAAACCGATGAAACAGCAAAAGTTATATTTATTGGCCCGTGCACATCTAAAAAGATGGAATTTCAAATGGAGAAAGTTAGAAAATATGTGGATAGTGTTATCACATTTGAAGAATTACAAGCGTTATTTGATAGTAAAGATTTAAATCTTAGTGAACTTGAGGAAGATGTATTAGATAATGCCTCATACTTTGGTAGAATTTTTGCAAGAAGTGGTGGTTTATCAGATGCGGTTGCACAAGCAATGAAAGAGCAGGAAATAGAATTTGATTTAAAAGCAGAAAAGTGTGATGGTATAGAAGAATGTAAAATAGCGCTGTTAAAATCATCAAAGAAAATCTCAGAATCAAACTTTATTGAAGGAATGGCTTGCGTAGGTGGTTGCATCGGCGGGGCAGGTTGTCTAACTCATGGTCCAAAAGATAAAACTCAAGTAGATAAATACGGAAAAGAAGCATTAGAAATTGCAATGCTAGATGCCGTTAAAGTTTTATCATTATAAAAAATTAGAAAAGTAAAAAACAAGCTGAATTTCAGCTTGTTTTTTTGTGATTATAATTATTTAAGCAGGCATTATAATATTAGGATTTATTAAACAATAAAAAAACCTTATCAATACGAAATATATGTTATCATGTTTTGCAAGCAAAATTGAAATAATCTAATTTTTTTAAGATTTGATTTTGCGAAAAGGCACGCTGATTAAAACAGACATTTAGGATAATTTCAAGAGCTGATTTTCTAATTTATTATATCTTAAAAAAAATAAAACACCCTATTGGGTGTTTTATTTTTTGGCGGAGAGAGGGGGATTCGAACCCCCGGTACCTTTGACAGTACACCCGCGTTCCAGGCGAGCACCTTCGACCACTCAGACATCTCTCCAAAAGATTCTACTATATTTTATATATTAATTACTAAAATGTCAAGACATTTCAAGACATTTAATGCAATGAAATTAATATAATATATAATTATTTAATATTATATTATACGCTAGACAACATAAATAAAACAGCTATATGCATAGGATAAAAAATATAAAAAAAGTATTTGTGTCCTTTACCTTTATTTTTATTATACATTAATATAAAAATAAGGGAAAAAATCATCATCCATTGATAATTAACATTTAAAATAAAATCAAGATTTAAATCTCCTGATAATAAAATTGCAAAACTTATTACCGTATTTAAAATAATTAATTTAAATTTTGAATCTTGGTAAAAATAAGTTAATACACCATAAGAAAATATTAAAATTCCACCTTCTGTATAAATTATATTTGGAATAATTGAAAGCAAAGCGAAAATACTGTGGTTATCATATGAAAATAGAAAAACATGGATAATAACAGATAGCAGATTATATAAAAAGAAAAAATAAAGATAACGATTACGTTTTAATTTATCATTTATTGTTGAAGATATTATATAAATAAAAACATATATTAAAAATAATGTTGCAAGAAAATTATTTGTAATATAGCTTTTTTCAGGACTTGAAATTATAAAATTTAATATAGCCGATAATACAGACATTAAAAAAGAGAAAAAATACAATTTTTTAAGATATTTTATTTTGTTTTTAGTATGCTTAAATCCAATACAAGCCGTAAAAATAAATAAAGGCGCACTTATTCTGCCAATTTGCCTTAAAATGATAGGAGTGTTTATAAAAAACTGACCAATATGATCAATTAGCATTAGTAAAGTTGCTAATAATTTTAATGCTGTAGATGAAATAATAATCACTCCTAAAATTTAATATTCTTAAATTATACAGTTATAAAAGAGCAAAGTCAAAAATTAACCAAGATATTAGTAAATTTTAATATATTTTTTTAACTATATAGTACTTTAATAGTAATTGTGCTTATGAATTTGATTATCTTTGAACTTATGAATAGATATTGGAATTAAATAAATGATTAATTATAATAAGAGATTTACGATTAAATATTAATTATAATTAGGCAAAATGAAAATAATATTATTTTATTCTAAGTTTTAAAAAATGTATTTACAATTATAAAATCGTTTGATATTATAAGGCTAAGTATAGTATAATAAAAGGAGCAAGTAGATGTATAGAATTGAAAGCGATTCAGTAGGCGAAAAAAAGGTTTTAAAAGATGCTTATTATGGAGTGCAAACTTTAAGAGCATTTGAAAATTTTCATGTGAGTGGAAGAGCTATTCCAAGAATTCAAATTGAAGCACTAGCAGTTATAAAAAAAGCTTGTGCTATTTCAAATAGAGATGCAAATGAATTAGATTCTAAAATTGCAAAATATATAATTGAGGCTTGTGATGATATATTAAAAGGCGAATATCGCGATGCTTTTATTGTTGATCAAATTCAAGGGGGCGCTGGAACTAGCGCTAACATGAATGCGAATGAAGTTATATCAAATATAGCTCTTGAAAAGATGGGTAAAGATAAAGGTGATTATATTCATTGCCATCCAAATGACCATGTGAATATGTCGCAATCAACAAACGATGTTTATCCAACTTCTTTAAAATTAGCTTTATATAAAGCGATGTTTTTATTAGAGGATAAATTAGAGGAGCTAAATAAAGCATTAATTAAAAAATCAGTTGAATTTAATGATGTTTTAAAATTAGGAAGAACTCAATTGATGGACGCTGTACCAATAACATTAGGGCAAGAGTTTAAATCTTATGCAACGGCAGTTAAAAGAGGGCGTTCTCGTATAGTTAGTGCAAAAGATGAGTTATTAGTTATTAATATGGGCGGAACGGCTATTGGAACAGGGATAAATTCATCAGAATATTTTTATAATAATATAACTAATGAAATAAATAAAATAACAGGATTTAATTTTAAACAAGCAGAAGATATGATAGATGGCACAATGCACGTTGATGCATTTAGTCATGTTTCATCAAGTTTAAAAAATACTGCTATTATCCTATCAAAAATTGCAAATGATATTAGAATATTAAATTCAGGTCCAAAAGCAGGGCTTGGAGAAATAATTATTCCAGCTAAACAAAATGGATCTTCAATTATGCCTGGAAAAATAAATCCGGTTATTCCTGAAGTAGTAACTCAAGCTTGCTTTGTTGTTATTGGAAACGACACAACAGTGACAATGGCCGCCGAGGCTGGCCAATTAGAATTAAATGCGTTTGAGCCTGTTATATTTAATAGAATTTATGAATCCATAACAGTTTTGGTGGGAGCTATCGACACATTTATTCATAACTGCATTTTAGATATTAAAGCAAATGAAGAAAGATGCCATGATTTATTATATCACTCAACAGGATTTGTAACTGCATTATGTCCAATTATTGGATATAAAGCAGCGTCAGATATTGCTAAAAAGTTTTTAAAAGATGGAACTCCTATTATTGAAGGCGCAAGAGATTATGGGCTTACTCAAGAGCAAATTTTAGAAATTTTAAACCCAGATAAACAAGCACGTCAATTTGAAATAAAAAAATAGGTACGTTAATTGAAAATGCAAATTATATAAACAAGCATTTCAATTTAAAATAAGAAATAGATTTTTAACTAGAAAGGTATGGTATTAATTATGTCAACAACAGATGCAAAAAAAATTGCCCTAGATGCGCACAAAGAGTGGAATGGAAAAATTGAAGTTGTTTCAAGAGCAAAAGTTACTAATAAACAGGAACTTGCAGTAGCATATACTCCAGGCGTTGCTCAGCCTTGTCTTGAAATTGAAAAAGATGAGATGTTAGCGTATGACTATACAAGAAAAGGAAATATGGTAGCAGTTATCACTAATGGTACTGCAGTGTTAGGTCTTGGTGATATAGGTCCTAGTGCAGCTATGCCAGTTATGGAAGGTAAATGTGTTTTATTTAAAGAGTTTGCAGGAGTTGATGCTTTTCCTTTATGTATAGATAGTAAAGACACAGATGAAATTGTAAATATAGTTCATAAGATGTCAAAAAGTTTTGGTGGGATAAATCTTGAAGATATTGGAGCACCAGCTTGCTTTGAAATTGAAAGCAGATTAAAAGAGTTATGCGATATTCCAGTTTTCCATGATGATCAACACGGTACAGCTATCGTTGTTGGTGCAGCTATGCTTAATGCAGCAAAATTAAAAGGTAAAAAACCAAACGAGTTAAAAGTTGTTTTAAATGGCGCTGGTGCTGCTGGAATTTCTATTGGTAAATTAATTATGGATTTAGGTTTTACTAATTTAACTATGTGTGATATTTTTGGAACTTTAGTTGAAGGCGGAGAAGCTAATACAGATGCCCAAAGAGAAATGGCGAAAATTACAAATAAAGAAAAATTAAAAGGAACTTTAGCAGACGCTTTAGTTAATGCTGATATATTTATAGGAGTTTCAAAAGCTAATCTAGTTTCAAAAGAAATGGTTGAAACTATGGCAAAAGATCCTGTTATTTTAGCTATGGCAAACCCTGTTCCTGAAATTATGCCAGATGTTGCAAAAGCAGGTGGCGCTTATATAATTGGCACTGGTAGAAGTGATTTTGATAATCAAATTAATAATGTTTTAGCCTTCCCGGGTATATTTAAAGGTGCTTTAGCAGTTAAGGCAACAGATATAACAGAAGAAATGAAATTAGAAGCAGCAAGAGCACTAGCTAGTGTTGTAACTGATAGCGAATTAAAACCTGAATACATTATTCCAGATTCATTTGATAAGCGTGTTGTTGAAGTTGTTGCAAAGGCAGTTGCTGATGTTGCGATAAAACAAGGAATAAGCAGAATATAATATACTTAAGCCTACTATAATTATAGTAGGCTTATTGATTTTTAAAGGAAAGTATGAAAAAATTTAAAAAGGTTTATATTGAAATAACAAACGTTTGTAATTTAGATTGTAAATTTTGCCCAAAAACTAAAAGAGAAGCAAGATTTATGTCTTTAGATGAAGTTAGATTAGTTATTGCAAAATTCAAAAATTCTGCAAAGAAATTCTATCTTCATGTAATGGGAGAGCCTTGCTTACACCCTGATATTAATGAGATAGTTAAAGAGTTTAAAAAAGAAAATCTTAATATAAACATTGTTACAAATGGAACGATTATTGAAAAACTAAATACTAAAAATTCTCCAAATAGTGTTTGCATATCACTCCATAGCTTTTCAAATAATGATACTACATTATCATTAAAAGAGTATATTGATAAGGCTATTAATTATTATAACAATATTAAAAACAATGATACTTTTACAGAATTTAGATTATGGAATATAACAAAAAAAACTATAAATAATGAAGAGAATCAGTTTTTACTCTCTTATTTAGAAAATGAAATAAAAACAGATATAAATTTAAAAGAATATGTTGAAAATTATGTATTAGAAGATAATTCAAATAGTAGTAAAAGAAGATTTAATAAAGAAATTAAAAATAAATTATATATAAGTATGGCAAAAGAGTTTTCATGGCCTTATATCGATAATGAAAATGATAAAGAAGAAAGAGGATTTTGCTATGGATTAAGAAATCAAATTGCAATTTTATCTGATGGAACAGTTGTTCCTTGTTGCTTAGATAGCGAGGGTGAAATTAATCTTGGTAATATATTTTGCCAGGAGCTTATTGATATATTAAATTCAAAAAGAGCAAAAGAGATGTTTGATGGATTTACAGCTAAAAGAATAACTGAAAATCTATGTAAAAACTGCGGATATAGAAAAATGTATTTTAAAAAAAATTAATAATTAAAATTAAGATTTTATATTGAAAAAACTTTGATTAGGATATATAATAATTATATTATTTTTAAAATTTAAAGTTTAAGAAAGGAATTAAAAATATGTTGAATTTAAAATTAATTGGAGATTTATCAGATGCTTTTGGTCCGTCTGGATTTGAAGATGATGTGGCTAAAATTGTAATAGAAAATGCAGGGAATTATCCTGTAAAAAAAGATCATATGCAAAATGTTTATATAAATCATGATCAAAACGCAAAAAAACCAGTTGTTATGCTAGATGCGCATACAGACGAAGTTGGCTTAATGGTGCAAAGTATATTGCCAAACGGGCTATTAAAAATCATTCAAATCGGAGGATGGGTTGATAGTAATATTCCAGCACACTTATTTATGATAAAAAACTCAAAAGGAGAATTGCATAGAGCTGTTTCAACTTCAAAGCCTCCACATTTCAAATCAAAAGATGAGCAAGCAAGACCTCTTAACACTTATGAAGATATTCAATTAGATTTGGGTGTTAGAACAAGGGAAGAAGTTTTTGAAGTTTTTGGAATTGAAGTGGGCGATGCAGTTATGCCAGAGGTTTATTTTGATTACAATGAAAAAACAGGTATGATGTTAGGTAAAGCTTTTGATTGCCGTTTAGGTGTATATTGTGCTTTAGAAGTTATGAAAAGATTAGAAAATAAAGAAGTTCCAGTTCACGTAACAGCAGCTCTTGCAACACAAGAAGAAGTGGGAATAAGAGGAGCAAATGTTACAACAAAAGTTGTAAAACCAAATTTTGCAATTATATTTGAAGGAACGCCTTCAGATGATTTTTATATTGATAAATTAGTAGCTCAAGGAAGAGTTGGCGAAGGTGTTCAAGTAAGACACAGAGATTTAGGTATGGTAGCAAATCCTAGATTTATAAAATTTGCAAAAGAAATTGCTGCAAAAAAAGGAATAAAAGCACAATTTGCAGTTAGAACAGGTGGCTCAACAAACGCAGGAACAATTCACTTACAAAATGAAGGAACTCCTTGTTTAGTCTTAGGTGTTCCATCAAGATATATTCATACACATTATGGATATGCTCATATTGATGACGTTAAATCTGCAATAGATTTAGCTATGGAAATAATTGAAAATATGACTGAAGAAAAAATACAAGAAGTTTTTTATTCATAGATTAAAAATGGCTTTTTATTAGCTAATTCTTACTATAAAAAGACTTTTAATGTAAAAATATGTAGATAAGTTGCAGATTTTAAAAAAAACTATTTATTATTTTTTGAAATTAATATATAATGTATACATAATTAGAATTAAAATAAATAATGAATAGGAGCAAGTTATGAAAACACAGTCAAGGCGATTAAATTATATAAAACATATTTTGCTTAATGAGTTATTAAATGGGCAAGATATCAATTATTTAAAAACATATAGGGATAATAATTTAGAAATTAAATTTAATATTAAATTTGATAATTTATATTTAATAGTTTTAGGCTTGCCAAGAGAAATATATCAAGGAGAATATAATTTTAGCGCAACAGATTATCTTTCAGTATTTGATGATATTAGAGATTTTGTGAAAATAGAATTTGAAAAACAAGATATAAAAACAGAAATTATTTTAAATCTATATGATAATTCAAAAAAAATAATAATTTTTGCCTCTCCTACAAAAAAGAAAAATGCAGGTGAAATAAAAGAAATCACAAAAAAAGCAAATAGATATCTTAATGATTTATATATGAAGAAAATAGAAGGATTTGAAGAAAAATATGTTCAATTAGCAGCAATTTCAAATCATATAACTTCATGGAAAGATATAAATAAAGAATTTAAAAGCACCGACTATTGCTCATATTTATCTTTTTTTACAGATGAACTTGAAGTTATAGATAATGAAAGTTATTATGAATTATATAAGCCATTTTCTTATATGGATTTAAATAAATTAGCAAATGATATAATTAGAAGTGTTTTAAATGGTAAAATAGATGATATAGATTTATATTGTGATGATTTGTTTTTAAATCATTTAAAGCTAACTTTTAATAAGGATTTATGCAACACTATCACATTAAAATTAAAAATGGAAATACTTGAAAGGCTTGCATTTAATAATTATGATATTAATAATATAGTAAAAAATGAGAATTTTCAAAAAATTGAAGAGGTTAATGAGGATTTGAAAAAGCTATTAAAAGATATTGTTTATAAAATTAAAGATATAAATATTGAATTTAATACTGTAATTAAAAAAGCTTTAGAATATATACATGCAAATTATCATCAAAAAATACTTTTAGCTGAAATAGCAGAATACACAAATGTTGTACCTCAGCATTTAAGTAAAGTTTTTAATAAGGAAATGAATCAAAGTGTTCCTATGTATATAAATAATTTAAGAGTAGAAAAAGCGAAAATGCTTTTAAACACAACTGATATGAAATCATCTATGATTTCAATTAAAGCAGGGTTTGAATCGCCAAGAAGATTTGGACAGATATTCAAGGAAATCGAAGGGATTACACCTTTAGATTATAGAAAAAAGAGATAAAAAAATGGCATTTACATATGTGAGTGCCTTTTTTATGGAAAAGGACAACACAACGCAGTAAATTAATTAACAAAAGGGGTTTTATATTATGGATATTTTCTCGGTAATCGAGTTTTTAGGGGGCCTAGCACTATTTTTATATGGTATGAACACATTGGCTCAAGGATTAGAAAAGCTTTCTGGTGGTAGATTAGAAAAAATATTAGAAAGTTTAACTAGTAATGTTTTTAAAAGTGTTTTACTAGGTGCTTTTGTAACAGCAGCAGTGCAAAGCTCATCTGCAACAACAGTTATAATAGTTGGCTTAGTTAATGCAAGAATTTTAAAATTAAATCAAGCTATTGGTGTTATTATGGGTGCGAATATTGGTACAACAATAACAGCTCATATTTTATCACTTGCCGATATTTCATCAAGCAATGTATTTTTAAAAATGCTAAAACCAAGTACACTAGCTCCAACAGCTGCTATTATAGGTATCTTATTATTAATAGGTGCAAAAAGTAGTAAAAAGAGAGATATGGGGCAAATTCTTTTAGGTTTTGCAACATTATTTACAGGTATGTTCGGTATGGAAGGTGCGGTTTACGCTTTAAGAGAGCTACCTGCATTTAGCGAAATGTTTGCTAGTTTATCAAATCCTGTTTTAGGTGTTTTAGTTGGTGCTTTTGTAACAGCGGTTATTCAAAGCTCATCCGCTTCTGTTGGTATTCTTCAGGCGTTAAGTACAACAGGACAAATCACTTACTCAGCTGCATTCCCGATAATTATGGGACAAAACATCGGTACGTGTATCACTCCTATGCTAGCGAGTATTGGTGCTTCTAAAAATGCAAAAAGAACAGCTATTGTGCATCTTTCATTTAACATAATAGGTACGGTTGTATTTTTAATTGCAACTTATTCCGTGCATGCTGCAGTTCAATTTTCTTTTTGGGAAAATCCAATTGGTAGAAGTGATATAGCTGTATTCCATACATTATTCAATGTTTGTGTAACTTTAGCATTTATTCCTTTTGTAAAGCAATTAGAAAAATTAGCGTTGTTTGTTATTAAAGATAATGAAGATGACGTTGATAGCTATAATGTTGCGGACAAGCTTGATGATATGTTTTTACAATCACCAGGTCTTGCTTTACAGCACAGCCGTGAAGTTGTTGTAAAAATGGGTGAAATAGCAAAAGAAAACCTTGCTCAAGCAATTAATTTATTTAAAAAATACGATGCTAAAATAGTTGAAAATGTAACTGAAGCCGAAGATGTTTTAGATAAGTTAGAAGATAGATTAAATATATATTTACTAGAACTATCTAAAAAAGATCTGTCTCAAGAAGAAGGCGAAAAAGTGTCACTATTACTGCATATGATTGGTGAATATGAAAGAGTTGGCGACTATGCAATTAATATAATAGAAGAAATTCAAAATTTAAGAGATGCAGAAGTTTCTTTATCAAAAGGTGCATATGAAGAACTTGAACTACTTTCAACTGCAACGCTTGAAATTTTAAATATAGCAAACCAAGCATTTAGCGATAATGATTCAAATGCTGTTTTAGAAATTGAACCATTAGAAGAAGTTATAGATTTAATCCAAGCTACTTTAAAAGATCAACATATTGCAAGATTAAAAGATGGACAATGTAGTGTTGATTCAGCATTCCCTTATCTATCATCAATTGCTTCATTAGAAAGAGTTGGGGATCACTGTTCAAATATAGGATTATATATTGCAACACATGATAAAAAATCAAATTTATCAAGCTTTAATATGCATTATGCTGTTAAAAATATTAAATCAATTAATAAAGAAACTTATGATGCAAACTATAATAAATTTGAAGAAAAGTATTATAGTAAAATAGCGAAATAAAAATAAAAACTTGCTACTAATTTTAGTAGCAAGTTTTTTTATTTACTGATAATATTTATATGAGTTATACTATATTTTTTTAATAGTAAAATCATATCTTTAGTAATTATTTCGCCACTGACAACTATTGGAATAGCAGGAGGACAAGATATTACACTAGAAGCACAAATTTCATTTTCAGCCTCATCAACACTCACTTTTTTTGAAAGTGAAAATAGTGTTTGATTAAAAGATAGCTTTTGAGTTCCTTTGATAAATTTTATATTTTCCTTTTTTAAACTATCTTTTTTAATAAAATTATTAAAAGCAGACTTTAAAATAGAAAAATCTTTATCTTTATTAGATACAGTAATCATTAAAACAATATATCTATTATCAATATATTCACAATGAATATTACTTTTTAGTAAAATATTATTTATCTCATTTGGTAAGTATCCAGATTTTAAGCAATCTATAACAATACGAAGTGGATCTGAATTACTAATAAAAACACCTTTTGAAATTAAAAAATCTTTAGTTTGATTTATTTTTAATATTGTTTTTTCTAAATCATTTTTAAAACTTGAATTTAATATAGGATTTATTTTATCTAAAGATTGCAAAATTAAATAAGATGGGCTAGAAGTACCAAAGTAAGATAGGGAAGTTCTAGCATATTCTTCAAAAAGAAATAAAGCATTTTTTGAAATATGAAGATAAGCGCCACCAGTTAAAACAGGTAATGTTTTATGAGCTGAATCACAAACTAAATCAGCACCGAGAGTTATAGGATGAATATCCTCTTTTAAAAACTTTAAATAAGCGCCATGAGCGTTATCAACTAATAATAAAACGCCGTGCTTTTTGCAAACAGCAGACAATGATTTTATATCATTTATCCCGCCTAAATAATCAGGAGAAGTTATAAACACCGCCATCGGCTTTTGTTTATAGCTTTTTAATTTATTATCTAATTCTTCGCTTTTTATATTACAAGAGCAAATAGAAGAAACATCACTATCTTCGTTAGGATAAATCCAATCAATATCAATTTGTAAAAGACTTGCAGAATGCAAAAGTGATTTATGGGCATTTCTTGCAGCAAGAATAGTGTTTGATTTATTTTTAGAAAATAATTTAGCTAAATGCACCATAGATTTAATGCTTTGTGAAGAGCCGCCAGTTACATAAAATGTGTGACGGGTATTAAAAATTTTTGTTGCATTATTTTCGCTCTCTAAAATTATGCCATTAGCCGAATACAAATCATCAGCGCCAATAATTTCAGTTATATCATATTTATAAAAATCTAATAAATCCTCGCCTTTATGCCCTGGCATATGAAAGCGAGTAGGAGAAGAATTAATATAATTATTTATAAAATCATTTATTGGAGTTTTCATAATTTATTATCCTTTTAATTATTAAACATCTTGCAAAGCTAGTTGCATCATTATAGCACATTCAATACGCTTTTTAAATAAATCACAACCAAATTTATAAATCCCGTTTATATCTCCAGTTGAGTTATAGTTATTAGCAGCACAGCCACCAGAACAGTATAATTTAGCCCAGCAAACCTTACATTCAGGTTTTGAGTAAATATTAGTAGAACGAAATTCGTCTTGAATATCAGTGTTTTTAACGCCTGTAAATATATCACCCAGTTTATATTCCTCATTACCAACAAATTGATGACAAGGATATAAATCTCCACTAGGAGTAACAGCCATATATTCAGTTCCACTACCACAGCCGACAACTCTTTTATGCACACAAGGACCATTTTTTAAATCTATTGAATAATGGTAAAAAGAAATAGGATTTCCTTCTTTTTCTCTTTTTATCATCTCTAAAGCTAATTTTTCATATTCGCTATATAATTCTTCTAAATGAATATCAGTTAAAGCGTAGGTTTCTTTTGGATCGCAAACAACTGGCTCCATTGATAATTCAGTAAAGCCTAAGTTAGCCATATGTAGAATATCTTTAGTAAAATCAGGGTTTTTTGCAGTGAATGTGCCACGCATATAATAGCCAGTTTGGTTTCTTGAGTCAACTAATTTTTTAAATTTTGGAATAATTACATCATAACTACCTCTGCCTTTATAATCAACTCTTGCTGAATCGTGAATTTCTTTTCTTCCATCTAAAGATAATACAACATTATGCATTTCTTTATTGCAAAATTCGATAAAGCTATCGTCTATAAGCATTCCATTTGTTGTAAAAGTAAAACGGAAGTTTTTATTTTTTTCTTTTTCAATACTCCTAGCATAAGACACTAAATCTTTAACAACTTCTAAATTCAAACTAGGCTCGCCACCAAAAAAATCAACTTCTAAATTTCTTCTAGTTCCTGATTTTTCTATTAGAAAATCAAAGGCTTTTTTACCAGTTTCAAAACTCATTAAAGCATCTTTACCATGATATTTTCCTTGAGCTGCAAAACAGTATTCACAGTTTAAATTACAAGTATGTGCCACATGAAGACATAGTGCTTTTATAACATCGCTTTCGTTTTTAAATGTTAAATTTTCATACTCATCTTTTGAAAAGAGTTTTCCATTATCTTTTAAGTAATTTATATCTTCAATACAGTTATTTACATCTTCTAAAGTTATATCACTGTATTTATTTAGTATAATTGTTTGTATTTCTTCACTAGTATTATCTAAAAATAAAGAAATAATATCATATGCCACATCGTCCACTATATGAATAGCGCCACTTATAACATCTAAAACAATATTATATCCATTTAATTTATATTGATGAATCATCATATTCCCCTTAATATATCTAAAAATAAAAATGTCGCCTTAAAAGGCGACACAATAAAGCATTTTGCTTATTATTCCTTTTCACAAGGTTGGTTTGCAACGCCGCAAGAAGTTTTACAAGCTGATTGGCAAGATGTTTGACATTCACCACAACCACCTGTTGCTACGCTATCTTTTAAATCACGAACTTCAATAGTTTTAATTCTTTCCATAATTACTCTCCTATTTATTGTTTACATATAAAATATATAATTTATTCTACTAATAAATAATAAGCTAGAATTGTAAAAAAGTCAAGTAAATTATTGAGTTTTACATATAAAACACCTAATTATATTCAGAAATCAATTATAAAAAAAAACTAAAACTCTACAAATTAAAAAATTTTACTTTTTTTACTAAAAATATACTTGTGATTTAGTTTGTTTACTTTTAATTTACTTTTTTAATTAAAAAAAATCAGTATATGTTATTTTTAAAAGATTTAAAATTAAAATAATGAAGAATTTTTATTTAAGATAAATAAAACAAAGGGGAAATGTTTTAGAGCTTTTATTGAAAATAAACTAAAATAAAATATAAATTTGGATTTTACATTAGTTTGATATTAGATTATACAAATAAAAGATAGAATATATTTTAGAAAAAATAATTAAAAATTGAGTTTGAAAAATAAAATTCAAACTATGAGTTTTGTTTCTTTATTTATAAAGAATTTTAAAATATTTACCACTTAATAAATTGTGGATGGTGAATTAAGCAAAACTCAAAGAGAGGAATAGGTAATATATGGCTAAAATTAAAATAGCAAATTTAACAAAATCTTATGGTAAAAATGCACCAGTTATTAAAGATATGAATTTAGAAATTGAAGATGGAAGTTTTACAGTGCTTTTAGGGGCTTCTGGATGCGGAAAAAGTACTCTTTTAAAAGCTTTAGCTGGGCTTGAAGATATTGATAGAGGAAATATTTATTTTGATGAAGATGAAATAACACAGGTTGCACCTGGTGACAGAGGAATCGCAATGGTTTTTCAAAACTATGCATTATATCCAAGTATGTCAGTTAGACAAAATATAGAATTTGGATTAAAAAATATGAAAGTTCCTGCAGAAGAGAGAAAAAGAAGAATTCAAGAAGTTGCTGCTATTGTTGGACTAACTGAATTTTTAGAAAGAAAACCACAAAACCTATCTGGTGGACAAAGACAAAGAGTTGCACTAGCAAGAGCGATAGTAAAAGAGCCAAGAGTGTTTTTAATGGATGAACCGCTATCAAATCTTGATGCAAAACTTAGAACTCAAATAAGAACAGATTTAATTGAATTATATAGAAAACTAAACACAACTTTTGTGTATGTTACTCATGATCAAATTGAGGCAATGTCTATGGGAAGTAAAATTATCTTACTAAAGCATGGAGAAATTCAGCAAATTGGAACACCTATGGATATATATGAAAAGCCAGCAAATGTATATGTAGCAAAATTTATTGGTTCTCCGCCTATGAATATATTAAAATCACACCAAGTTTATAAAGAAAATCAAGAATATAGTCATATTGCTTTTATTGGCTTTAGACCTGAAAAAACGGAGCTTTTTTATAATGGTGATATGAATAAAGTATACGCTTTTGAAGGTGAAATTCTAGCTAGAGAACTATTAGGAGATCAAGTTCAATATAAAGTTAATCTTGGAGAAGAGGTTGTTAATATTAAAACATTTAATCAAACTCCATTAGAATACGGGAAAATTACATTTTACATAAAAAAAGAAGATATTCATTACTTTGATGTAAAAGAAAATCGCTTAGAGGTAAACTGGGAGGAAACACATGTCGCTAACTAGTAAAACTACTTTATTACCATTAAACAGAAAAAAAACCATCAAAGAGAAATTTGAAGATTTTACAAAATCAAAACTAGCTGCTAAATTGTTTCCATATATGCTAATAGCACCAGCGATGATAATTTTAATAGCATTCGTTGTTTATCCAATTATCTATATGATATATCTAAGTTTTCATAAGTGGGATTTATTAGCACCACAGCCTACATTTGTAGGACTTCAAAACTTTATAAAACTAGCGCAAGACGCCGATTTTATGCAAGTTGTTGGAAATACATTTCAGTATGTGTTTTTTAGCGTGAGTATATCAATAGTTATAGCATTAATTATAGCGGTATATTTAAAAGGAGATAAAAAGGTTAACACATTTTTGCAAAGTGTTATGTTTGCTCCACATATAGTTTCAATGGTATCTGTATCTTTTATATTTATGTGGCTAATGGATACAAACTACGGTTTATTAAACTGGGCACTTGGAGTTATAGGTATTGAGCCAGTAGGATGGCTAGATGATCCAAGTGTTGCTATGTGGTCTTTAATAGTGTTATCTGTTTGGAAAGGCATGGGATACAATACAATTATTATTTTAGCCGCTTTGCAAACTGTACCTGAATATTTATATCAAGCTGCAAACCTTGATAAAGCATCAAAATTAACAGTGTTTTTTAAAATAACGCTTCCAATGATTTCACCCTCATTATTTTTTCTAACTTTAATGAACACAATAAGTGCTTTTAAAGTTTTTGAAACAGTTAATTTGATGACAAATGGCGGTCCATTAAATTCAACTAGCACAATAGTTCACACATTATATGAGTATGGATTTAGATTTTATCAAATTGGGTATGCTTCAAGTATTGGTGTTGTATTAATGATTATTTTAAGCGTGTTTACAATTATCTACTTTAAAGCATTAGATAAAAAAGTGCATTATCAATAAAGTAAAGAAAGGAAGTAGCATAAATGACTGCTCAAAAAATTATTAAAAAAATTCCAAAATATATTATTGATGGAATTCTAATAGTGATATTCTTTACTCCTTTTTACTGGATGGTGTTAACCTCAGTTAAAAGTGTGACAGAAGCACTACAACAGCCACCTCTATTCTGGGTGAGCGATCCAAAATGGGAAAACTTTTTAGTTGCATTTCAATCATTTGATTTTATGCATATGCTTAAAAACAGCCTTATTGTAACTATTAGTGTTATGATTTGTCAGTTTTTAACGGTTGTTCCAGCAGCATACGCTTTTGCAAGATTTAAATTTGCAGGAAAAGATTTATTATTTGGCACAACTCTAGCTACAATGATGATTCCAGCACAATTAATTTTCTTGCCTGTATTTTTACTACTAAGTGATTTAGGTTTAATAAACACACACTTATCATTAATTCTTCCATCGGCAACAAGTGCATTTGCGATATTTATGCTAAGACAAACATTTAAGCAAGTTCCAGAGGAATTAGTGCAAGCAGCAAAACTTGATAAGGCATCTGAATTTAAAGTTTTATATAATATCATGCTTCCAATAGCAAAACCTACTTTAATTACAATGCTGCTTTTAAATTTTATTGGAACATGGAACGACTATTTCTGGCCTTTAGTTTTAACTACGAATGATAAAGTTAGAACTTTGCCACTTGGAATAGCAGGCCTTAGTATGATAGAAGAAGTAGGTGTTCCGTATCATTTAATGATGGCAGGAAATGTTTTATTATTAATCCCAATAGTTATAGCATTCTTTGTAGCACAAAAACAAATTATTCAAGCGTTTACATATATGGGCGATAAATAATCGCAAATATTGTATATAAATAATAAAAATTATGAATTTATAGGAGTAACATGATGAAAAACAATTTTTTAAAAAGAATTATCGCCCTTGTTTTAGTGGCAACATTAAGCGTATCACTAGTAGCTTGCTCATCTTCAGAAGAAACAGCGACAGAAGAAGGTGCAACAACTGTGGATGTTTCAGTTTTAGATCCAAATAATCCAGTTACGATTGAATTTTGGTATGCTTGGACTGGAGCAATAGAAGAAAACAATCAAGAAAAAGCAGCAACTTTTAATGAAACAATAGGAAAAGATTTAGGTATTATAGTTGAAGCTTATTATCAAGGCGACTACTACGATACTCACTCAAAATTGCAAGCAGCATATCGTGCGGGCGAAGCACCAGCAGTAAGCGTTATGGAAATTGCTTCAACAAGACAATTTGCTGAAAGTGGAGTTATTAAAGATTTATCAGCATTAATCGAGCAAGATTCAGTTGATATGGATGATTTTTATTCAGGTCTTTTAGAAAACTGTGAAGTTAATGATTCATACTATGCAGTTCCTTTTTTAAGAAGTACACCGATTATGTATTATAATGTTGATTTATTCGAAGCAGCAGGACTAGGCTCAGAAGGACCAAAAACATGGGATGAAATGGCTGAATACTCACAAATTATAAATACTGAGCTTGGTGTTGCGGGTATGTCTGTGGCGGCATACGACTGGACGTTTGAAGCATTTATGTTTGAACATGGAACATCAATTTTAAATGAAGAAGAAACAGCTACAAACTTAAATAGCGAAGAAGGAAAAGAAATCGTTACATTCTTTAAAGATTTAAGTGATAGTGGTTACATAGATTTATACGCATCTTCAGGCGGAGAACAAATTAACGTTGCTCAAGCTAATCAAACAACAGCTATGTGGTTTGGCTCAACTGGTTCATTAGCAGGAAATAAAGCTATTGCTGATGAAGCAGGATACGAGCTTGGAACTTGCTTTATTCCAGAAGCTGAACAATATGGCGTTCCAACAGGCGGTTGTAACTTAGTTATGACTTCAAATTTATCAGCAGAAGAAGAAGCGGCAGCTTGGGAATTTATTAAATGGATCACAGAAACTGAACAAGCAATTTCAAACAGCATGGAAACAGGATATGTTATGACAAGAAAAAGCTGTTTAGATAGCCAAGAAGTTACAACATATTTTGAAGAATATCCACAAGCAAAAGTTGCTTTAGATCAATTAGAACAATATGGATACGGCAGACCTATGAATCCTAATTATTCACAAGCAGGCTTAACTTTAAATGAATGCTTAGAAGCAGTTTGGGTAAATGGTATTGATGTAGATACTGCTTTAGCTGATTATGAAGTTAAAATGAATGATATTTTAAATCAATAATAAATTAAAATAGTGCTTTTATAAGCACTATTTTTTTGAAATTAATTGAAAATTATATTGTTTTGTATTATTATAATTAATATAAAAGAAAAGGAAGATAGATAAATGAATAATCAAATTTTTAAAGATGTATATCTTTTTAGCGATATAGACGGAACTTTTGCCTCAGAAGAAAATTTTATTCCTAAAAAAAATCTTGATGCAATAGAATATTTTACTCAAAATGGGGGAACTTTCTCTATTGCAACAGGAAGATATATAGGCGATTTAGACTTACTAGATAATGTTAATATTAATGGCTTATCAATAATAAATAATGGCGCTAGCATATATGATTTTAAAACAAAAAAAGAAATATCATCAATAACTTTAAATGAAAATGATGTTAAAAGAATTTTTGAATTTTTAGAAATTAATACAGATGTTGGATTATTATTAGTTAATAAAGATGGCTACACTTCAGCTATCATAGATGAACTTGATAGACCAATTTTTCATGATAGATACAAAATAAAATATGTTAAAGAAATTTCACTTCCTTTTAATAAAATGCTATTAGTTGTAAATAGCAGTATAATAAAAAGAGTTTTAAATGATTTAACTAATTTTAAATTAGAGAATGTTGACTTTGTGCAAACCGGGGAGCGCTCTATTGAAATAGTGCCAAAAAATATAAATAAAGGCACAGCTTTTTTAAAAATATGTAAAGATAAGAATATCGATATAAAAAACACTTATTTTATAGGAGATAGCTTTAACGATGTTGAGTTTATGAAAATTGCAGGAACTTCAGCTGCAGTAGGCGAAGCGAAAAAAGAAGTTAAAGAAAATGCAAAAATCATAATGTGTGATTTTAAAAATGGGGCTGTTGCAGAATTTATTGAATATATTAAGAATAGAATGTAAATATTTAGATACATTGTTGAAAGCGATAAGCTTCTATGCTATAATTAAATAAAACATTTTAGGAGGGCATTATGAGCATTTACAATATTAAACTCACAAGACCAGATGGGTCTACTCAGTCTATGTCGGCATTTAAAGGCAAGGTTATTTTAATTGTAAACACAGCAACAAAATGTGGATTTACTCCGCAATATGATGATTTAAGAGATTTATATGAAAAATTTCATGATAAAGACTTTGAACTGTTAGATTTTCCGTGCAATCAATTTGGTGAGCAAGCTCCAGGAACAGACGAAGAAATACAATCCGAATGTGTATTAAGATTTAATACGCCATATATTATGTATAAAAAAATTGATGTTAATGGAGAAAATGAAACAGAACTTTACAAGTTTTTGAAATCAAAAAAAGGCTTTGAAGGGTTTAATAATGAAAATGATCCTAGGAGTGAACGCCTACACAATAGAATGTTTGAAAAAAATCCAGATTATGCAAAAAGTCCTGATATAAAATGGAATTTCACAAAGTTCTTAGTTGATAGAAATGGCGAGGTTGTTTATCGTTTTGAGCCAGTTGATGAAATGAAAATGGTAGAAGAAAAAATAAAAGAATTATTATAATAATTAAAATGCTAAAAGTAAAGCTAACTTTTAGCATTTTTTCTTTGATTTATTATTTGAAATATTATATAATATAATTATATTGGTATGCAAAAAAACGATTAAATAAAATGAAAGATTACTTAAGGGGTATATATTATGGGATATAGTTGTGTTATTTTAGATTTCGATGACACTTTAGTGGATTTTAAAGCTAGTGAAGACGAGTGTTTAAAAAAATTATATGAAAAATATGCAATAGAAACGACACAGGAAAATTTAGATATTTATAAAAACACAAACCGTCATCTTTGGGCTGAATTTGATGCAGGAAAAATTAAAAAAAGTGTCATTGAGAGAAATAGATTTCGTGATGTTGTTAGCACTTTTAATATTCCTAATATCACTAGCGAGCAATTAAATAAAGAGTATTTAAATTTTTTAAAGAATAGTGCTATTTTATATGATGGAGTACAGGAGTTTTTAATTGATATAGAAGAACATGCAACGCTTTGTATTATAACAAACGGCATTGATTATGTTCAAAAATCAAGGATAAAAGTTTCAGGGCTTGCAGATTTCTTTGACGGATTTTACACATCTGAAAAAATGGGAACTTCAAAACCTGATAAAAGAGCGTTTCATAATCCTTTAAAAAATTTAGGGATTGAAAATTTTAAAAATGTTTTAGTTGTGGGAGATAATTTAAACACAGATATTAAAGGTGCTATAAATGCAGGGCTTGATTCTTGTTGGTTTAATATGCAAAACATCGAAAATACGACAAAAATAACACCAAAGTTTATAGCTAGAGATTTTACAGAACTTAAAAACATTATTTTAGGTGAAGAAGTTAAAAAAGTAGAGTTTATATAATAAATATAATTTAAATAATCTTCATATTATTAGTTTTTTGTGATTGCAACGCAATCTTTGAGCTATTCATCTTGCTCAAAAGAAAAACTAAAGTTTAAATTATCTAAAATAATTTAAATAATCTTCATATTATTAGTTTTTTGTGATTGCAACGCAATCTTTGAGCTATTCATCTTGCTCAAAAGAAAAACTAAAGTTTAAATTATCTAAAATAATTTAAATAATCTTCATATTATTAGTTTTTTGTGGTTGCAACGCAATCTTTGAGCTATTCTTCTTGCTCAAAAGAAAAACTAAAGTTTAAATTATCTAAAATAATTTAAATAATCT
>CAYJGG010000006.1:50403-55693 GCA_964369915.1 uncultured Oscillospiraceae bacterium
TCTTGCTCAAAAGAAAAACTAAAGTTTAAATTATCTAAAATAATTTAAATAAAGAAAGGTAGGCTATATTATGAAAAGTGTAGTTAAAAAAGTTGAGTTTTCTTTTGATTCAAGTAAAGAAGGATGCATTATAAAAGGGTTCAAAATGGTGCCTGAAAATGAAGTTAGTGCTGTTTTAATAGTTGTTCATGGAATGATAGAACATTCAGAGAAATACGAGCATTTTATGAATAATTTAGCCCAAAACAATATAGTTTCTTATGCGCACGACCATCTAGGGCATAAAAACAGTGTTTTAGATAAAGAAGATTTAGGTTTTTTTGATGATGATTTTGGATATTTAAGAGTTTTAGAAGATATGCACTCAGTTTTTAAACTTGCCAAAAATGAATATCCTAATAAAAAGATTTTTTTAATGGGACATAGTATGGGCTCATTTTTTGCAAGAGTTTTTGCAGTAAATTTCCCTGAAACTATCGATGGCTTAATCCTTTCAGGAACAGGTCAAAGTGGTCCTGATTTAATTATGGGTAAAATGCTTGTGAATACAATTGCAGCTTTTAAAGGTAACAGATATCGTTCAAAACTTGTTGCAAAAATGACTTCTAATAAATTTATGTCGGGTGTTAAAAATCCGAAAACAAACGCCGCATGGCTGACAAAAGACGAAGAAATTGAACTTAGAATTTCAAAAGATGAATATTGCAACTTTGTGTTTACATTAGGAGCTTATAAAGACTTATTTACAATAATGGGATTATCTGATGAGAAAAGAGTTTATACACAAATAAATAAAGAAATGCCAATTTATATTTTTTCAGGAGATATGGATCCAGTTGGTAATTTTGGAAAAAGTCCACTCGCAGTTTTAGAAAATTATAAAAATCAAGGCGTAAAAAATGCCAGCTGTAAATTATATAAAGATGGTAGACATGAAATGATAAATGAAATAAATAAAGACGAAGTTTACACTGATGTAGTAAATTGGATAAAAAATACGACTAATTAAATATCGGAGGATATATGATAATAACCCTTGAAGATGTATCAAAGAGCTATGGAATAGATGTTATAGTTCAAGAAATAACTTCCACAGTGAACTATCAAGATAGAGTTGGGATTATAGGCGAAAATGGAGCGGGAAAAACAACACTACTTAGTATGATAATGGGAGTTTTAGAAAATGATACAGGTAAAATAATATTTGGCGATAATATAACGCTTGGATATTTAAAACAAATGGAAAAATTAAACGATGAAAACACTATATATAAAGAAATGCAAACTGTGTTTTCTAATGTTTTTTTAGCGCAAAAAAGAATGCAAGAAATCGAAAAACTTTTAATCGAAGACTCAAATAATAATCAGTTAATGCAAGAGCATCACGAATTAGAAAATTTAGTTCATTCAAAAGATGGATATAATATTGATTTTCATATTAAAAAAATGCTTAATGGCATGGGATTCACTCAAGAGGAGTGGGATAAAAAAGTTGGGGTTTTATCAGGAGGCGAACAAACTAGATTAAACCTTGCAAAACTGCTTTTAGAAAACCCTGATGTTTTAATATTAGATGAG
The DNA here is from genome assembly GCA_964369915.1 of uncultured Oscillospiraceae bacterium. Classification (GTDB taxonomy): domain Bacteria; phylum Bacillota; class Clostridia; order Oscillospirales; family Ruminococcaceae; genus RGIG3102. The sequence goes on from CAYJGG010000006.1 coordinate 51,982, forward strand.
CCGACTAACCATTTAGATTTTGATACACTATTATGGCTTGAGGATTATTTAATTAATTATAAAGGCTGTATTATAACAGTTAGTCACGATAGGTTTTTCCTTGATAAAATATGCAACAGGATTTGGGAGCTTGAGGATAGTTATTTTTATGAATATAAAGGCAACTATTCAGCTTTTGAAATTCAAAAAGAAGAAAAATTAAAACTTCAACAAAAACAGTATGAGCAAGATTTAGAAAAAGCGATGAAACTACAAGAGTATATAGATAAAAATCTAGTTCGTGCTTCAACTTCGAATATGGCAAAATCAAGAAGAAAAACTCTTGAAAAAATGGAAATGACTGAAAAACCAAGAAATCCAAGAGTTCCATTGAAATTCAAATTCACTTTTGATTCTCAGCCATACGAAGAAGTTTTACAAACTGAAAATTTAAGCGTTAGTGCTGGGACAAAAGATTTAATAGAAAATTTAAATTTAGATGTAAGGCGTGGAGATAGGATAATTATAGCAGGCTCAAACGGTGCTGGAAAAACAACTTTAATTAAAACTCTATATGGAAAACATCGCCCGACTTCAGGCAGAGTTAAAATTGGAAATGGCGTAAAAATGTCGGTTTATGATCAGCATGTAATGGTATCACAGTCAACTGTTATGGAGAATATTTGGGCATTAAGACCAAAATGGAAAGAGCTTGAAGTTAGAAGTTATCTAGCAAGATTTGGATATAGAAATGAAGAAGTTTTTAAAAGCTCAGTAGGGCTTTCTGGCGGTGAAAAAGCAAGACTTCGATTTTGTCAAATTAGTTTGGATAAATCAAATTTATTATTTGTAGACGAGCCTACTAACCATTTAGATATTTATATGAGAGCCGCTGTAACCGAAGCTCTATCGAGCTACGAAGGAACATTAATTGTTGTAACTCATGATAGATATTTAATGCAACAATTAGCTTGCCCTATTGTTAATATAGAAAACAAAACAGCAGTTGTCTATCAGGATTTTAATAATTTTATGGATAAAAAAAGTAGTGGTAGTTTTATTAAAAGCGGTAAAGAAACGCAAGAAGAAAAACCGAAAAATCAAAATATTAATCAAAAAGAGCAAAGAAAAAAAGCCGCTCAAGACAGATTGAAAATAAAAGAGTGTGAAAGAGAAATGGAAGCACTTCAAAAAATTATTGATAGATGCGAAGAAGATATGCAAAACCCAGAAATAACAACTGATCCTAAAAAAATGGCAGATTTATGGGACGAATTGGAAAAAGCAAAAATAGAAAATGAAAAGCAGTTTGAAATTTGGGCAGAATTATCTGAAGCGCTAGAGGTGGAATAATAAAAGGTTGTCACTTAGTAAAACTATGTGCCATAGTGCATAGAACTCAAAAAAAGGGATGTATATATGAAAAGATTTATAGCAAAAAAATATCAAAACCTTCAAAATCTCGAAGGGGATATTATAAATAATAAAGATAAATATGATGATTTAATAAATCTAAGTATTGGCGATCCTGATATTAGTACGCCAACAGAGTTATTAGAAAAAGCGTATCAAGATACTTTAAATGGCTACACTGGTTATGCAGATTCAAGAGGCTATTTAGAATTAAGAGAAGCTATATCACTTTTTTATAAAAATAAGTATAATATGCAAATAAACATTGATGAAGTTTTAGTAACAGCCGCCGCTACTGCTGGATTATACGTAGCTTTAAATGCTGTTTTAAATGAAGGTGATGAAGTTATAGTAATTGAGCCGTATTTCTTCCCTTATTTATCGCAAATTGAAATAAATGGTGGTAAAGCTGTTATTTTAAAAACAACATTTGAAGATGAGTATCAAATTAATTTTGATGAACTAAATAAGGTGGTAACTGATAAGACAAAAGTTATTTTAATAAATTCTCCTAATAATCCAACAGGTGTTACATATACTAAAAGCACCTTAGAGAAATTAAGAGATTTTGTTATAAAAAGAGATTTATTAGTTATTGCTGATGATATCTATACTTCATTCAGTTTTAAAGAGAAGTTTATTCCAATTTCTTCTTTAGAAGGAATGCATGAAAGATGTATAACGATTAATAGCTTTTCAAAAAATTTAGTGATGACAGGGCTACGTGTCGGGAATATTGTAGCTCCAAAAGAAATAATTTCAGTTATAAGAGATGTTAATGATAATGTAGTTTACTCTGCACCTTCTTTTTCTCAAAGAGCAGCACTTCACGGACTTTTAAATTTTGATAAAATAGAAAAAGAAGTTCAAAATATATTTAAAGAAAGATTAGAATATGTTTATTCTCGAATAGATAAAATAGATTTTTTAGATGTTGTAAAAACATATGGTAGTTTCTATGTTTTTCCAAATATTAAAAAAACAGGATTGAAAAGCGAAGAATTCTCTAAAAAACTTTTAGAACAAGCGCATATTTTAGTTTTACCAGGCGTTATGTTTGGAAAAAGTGGGGATGATAATTTTAGAATATCTTGCACTGTTGGAATAGATAAACTAAAAGAAGCGTTTGATAGAATTGAGAAGATGAAATTTTAAATTAAGTGAATGAAAAGGAATAAAAGGTATGTATGCAGTTATAGACATAGGCTCAAACACCATAAGGCTATCAATATATGAAAAAACAAAGGAAAGCATAAAATTACTTTTAAATCAAAAAGTGATGGCAGGGCTTGCTGGAGAAGTGAGTGATAATGGAGCTTTAAATCAAAATGGAATTGATAAGGCTGTTGATGCTTTAAGAGATTTTAAATCAATATTAAATAATATGAAAATCAAAGAAGTATTTGTTTTTGCAACGGCATCACTTAGGAATATAACAAATACTGACGAGGCTTTAAATCAAATAGAAACACAAACAGGATTTAATATAGATATAATAACAGGTAAATCCGAAGCCGAATACGCATTTTTAGGTGTGACTCATTTTATCAGCGTTCCAAGTGGGATAGTTATTGATATTGGTGGAGGAAGTACGGAAATGGTGTTTTATAAAAATGGAGAGATTGAAAAAAGTTTATCTCTTCCAATAGGCTCTTTAAATATGTATTCAAGGTTTGTAAAAGGAATTTTTCCAAAAGAAAAAGAGATTAAAGAAATTGAAAAACATGTTGAGTATTTCATTAAAGATATAAAAGTTAAAAATAAATATAAAGTTATCTGCGGAGTTGGTGGAAGTATTCGTGGAGCAAAAAAACTAAACAACGAAATTAAAAAATTAAATCATTCTAATAGAGAAATCGATATGGCTCATTTAAAAGAGTTAAACAAAAACTTTATAGAAAATAAAAAACAAAGCACTAAAAATATATTAAAAATTTCACCAGATAGGATACACACACTAGTTCCAGGGATAACTATATTAAACACAATAGCAAAAAAATATGATTGCGAAAAAATTATAACTAGCGATTATGGGGTAAGAGAAGGATATTTATATAGTAAATTATTTCTTGAAAATACTCATAATTAAAGCAGCATCACCACGTTAAGTTTAAATTTAAGGTATAGATTTTAAGGAGTGTAATATTATGGATGTTAAATTGAGTAAGAGATTTTATATGCAAGATAGAGAATTATCTTGGCTTAGATTTAATGAAAGAGTATTAGAAGAAGCAAGGGATAGCTCTGTGCCAGTTTTGGAGAGATTAAAATTTATTTCAATTTTCATATCAAATTTAGATGAATTTTTTATGATAAGAGT
>CAYJGG010000007.1:0-55581 GCA_964369915.1 uncultured Oscillospiraceae bacterium
TTTACAAAGTAAAGGTTGCGAAGGTTAAGCGAGCGAATAGCATAAGGGGGCTTTTTATCCATTTGCTTTAGCAATATTGTGCCCCAAAAGGAGCGGCGCTTTTGCTACTTTTGACACGTAAAGTAGATAGCCTTAAAAAATCGAAGATTTTTTATAATAATAAAGGAATGGCGTTAGCCATTCCTTTATATTTTTAGTTTTTATTAAAGTTTCTTTATTAGTATTAAGCTATATGCGATGTCTTTTTTATTTTTCAGCCCAGTCAAAACTTCTAGTGACTGCTTTATGCCAGCCAGCTAATAATTTTTCTCTTTTTTCTGTGCCCATTGCTGGCTCATATTTTGTGTCTAGTGTCCATAGGGTTTCGAGCTCTTTAGTATCTTTCCAAACTCCTGTGGAAAGTCCGGCAAGGTATGCCGCTCCAAGAGCTGTTGTTTCTCTTATCATCGGTCTTTGCACGCTTTTATCCATTATATCGGCTTGAAATTGCATTAAAAAGCTATCTCTACTTGCTCCGCCGTCAACGTTTAGTTCTTTTAAAATAATTCCAGTGTCTTTTTCCATAGCTTTTAATAAATCATAGCTTTGGTATGCGATACTTTCTTGAGAGGCTCTTATTAAATGCTCTCTTTTTGTTCCCCTTGTTATCCCAACAATACAGCCTCTAGCATACATATCCCAGTATGGAGCGCCAAGGCCAGTAAAAGCAGGAACTATATAAACCCCGCCAGTATCCTCAACTTTTAAAGCGTGATATTCGGCATCTCTTGATTCAGAAATAAATCGCATTTCATCTCTTATCCACTGAATAACAGCCCCACCAACAAACACACTTCCCTCTAAAGCATACTGAACTTTTCCACCTATGCTTGCTGCGATAGTTGTTATTAATCCATGTTCGCTAACATATGGCTTTTCGCCCGTGTTCATAAGTAAAAAACAGCCTGTTCCATATGTATTTTTTGCTTGACCTTCTTTAAAGCATCTTTGTCCAAATAAAGCCGCTTGCTGATCGCCTGCAATTCCAGCTATTGGAATAGCTGTGCCTTGAAAGTTTGTGTATCCATAAATTTCGCTAGAAGATTTAACCTGTGGCAGCATATTTTTTGGAATATCTAAGGCATTAAGTAATTTTTCGTCCCATTCTAAGGTGTGGATATTAAAAAGCATTGTCCTTGAGGCGTTTGTGTAATCTGTAATATGAACATCGCCGTTTGTAAGTTTCCAAACAAGCCAAGTATCCACTGTTCCAAACAATAATTCGCCTTTTTCTGCCTTTTCTCTTGCTCCAGAAACATTATCTAGTATCCATTTAATCTTTGTTGCAGAAAAATATGCATCTATAACAAGCCCTGTGGTTTTTTTAACATAATCTTGATATCCGTCTTCGATTAATTTATCGCAAATATCGGCAGTTCTTCTACATTGCCAAACTATTGCATTGTAAATTGGTCTGCCTGTTAATCTATCCCAAACAACGGTTGTTTCTCTTTGATTTGTTATGCCTATTCCAGCGATATCAGAAATATTCACCCCAGTTTTTGCAATTAACTCCATCATAACAGAGTATTGAGAAGAATAAATTTCTATTGCATCATGCTCAACCCAACCGTCGTTTGGATAATGCTGAGTGAATTCTTTTTGCGACATATCGATAATATTTTGATTTTCATCGAATAAAATAGCCCTTGATGAAGTGGTGCCTTGATCTAGTGAGAGAATGTATTTTGACATAAAACTATACTCCTTATTTTTTTATAAACTTCTTGTAGCCACTATATCTATCCCTGTATTGCAAACATTTTTTATAACTATATCTCCAATAAAAACTGGTGATGTGAGCGTTATTTTACTTAGCTCTTCCATTATATTAAATATATCATTTTTTGGAACTGGTAGCAAGGTTTTCACAGGAATTTGATTATACTCAGCGTTTAAAATCCTAACAGTTGATGTTATAACCCTTCTTGGATCTGTCAGTTCATTTCTTGCATAATCAACTCCTCTTGCGCAAGAAGCCCCCGTAACTTTTAATTCGCCGTCATTGTCGCTAGCAGTTAAGTGGCAGCCAATAGGACAGGTTATACAAATTAAATTCTTCATATTATAAAGTATTCCTTTCTTAATATTTTTAATCTATTTTCACTCGTATTGTTAAATTTTCGCTATTGATTTTTTCTAAAATAGCATTTGGGATTTTAACGCTTTCCATTTCGCCTGGTGCTAAATGTTGCTTTTTAAAACTAGCTAAAACTTCATTTTGCGAAACTATTTCTATAACTGCTTTTGGAATGATTTTTTTCACTCTAAAAAACACAGTGAAAAATTTATCGTTAAATGGAGTTCTTAATTTCTGCGGAACAGTGTAGGATATATTTTCGTCTGTTTTAATTTCTATTATTTTTTCATAATTTAGACTTTCGCCTTTTGCAAAAAGAGCAGCAGATTTTCCTGCTCTTGTGCTTTCTTCGGTAACAAAGTCAACTAAATCATGCACATGAACAACGTTGCCACATGCAAAAATTCCTTCGGATAAAGTTTGCATATTTTCAAAAACAACAGGCCCTTTTGTTCTATTATCTAATTCTATATCAGCATTTTGAGTTAATTCATTTTCAGGAATTAGTCCCACTGATAATAATAATGTGTCGCACTCAAAAACAGTTTCTGTGCCTTTGATTGGCATTTTATTTTCATCAACTTTTGCAACTATAATCCTTTCTAATCTATCTTCACCTTGCACATCAATAACTGTATGCGAAAGAAGTAGGGGGATATCAAAATCATTTAAACACTGAACGATATTTCGAGTGAGCCCCCCTGAATAAGGCATAAGTTCTACACAGGCTAAAACTTTAGCGCCTTCTAAAGTCATTCTTCTTGCCATAATAAGCCCTATATCGCCACTTCCTAATATAACAACTTTTTTGCCTGGCATAAGCCCTTGCATATTAACGTAATACTGGGCACTACCGGCTGTTAATATTCCGCTTGGGCGAGTTCCTGGGATTTGAATTGCACCACGAGTTCTTTCTCTACAACCCATAGCTAAAACAACGGATTTTGCATTTAAAATTGTGTAGCCGATTTCGCTATTAATTATATGAACATCTCTATTTTTGCTTATTTCCAAAACCATTGTGTCTAAAAATAATTTTATAGGGGTGTTTTTTAATTTATCATAAAATCTTTGTGCGTATTCAGGGCCAGTTAATTCCTCTTTAAAATGATGCAAACCAAATCCATTGTGTATGCATTGATTTAAAATACCTCCAGTTTTTATATCTCTTTCTATTAATGCGATATTAGTGGCCCCATTTTCGTAAGCCGAAATTGCCGCGGCAAGCCCAGCAGGACCTGCTCCAATTACAATAACATCATAAATCATATTTTTTCCATTCTTTCTATAAAAATTTGCAAATTTCTATTAATAAAAACTGCAATACCTTTTTTTATTTATCTATTAAATTTAATTAAAAAAACACATTTTTAATTAGATAGTTATTTATCTTTAATTTTGCCTGTTAAAATATAACTGCCTTTTTTATCAAATGTGATATTAGTTATATCTGTTTTATAAAAATCGGCTAATATTTCTATAACCTTTGGTCCGCAAAATCCGCCCTGACATCTGCCCATTCCAGCGCCTGCCCTTCTTTTAACTCCCTCAAGAGAAACTGGAGGAATAGGGCTGTCAAAGCAATCTAAAATTTCGCCTTCTGTTATTGTTTCGCATCTACAGATAACTCTTGCATATTTTTTATTTTCTTTTATTAATGCTCTTTTTTCCTCTAAAGAAAGATGCTTAAATCTTATTTTTTTTCTTCCTTGTATAAAATTTTCTTTTTTAGTTAATTCTTCTTTTTCACTTAATAATTCTAAGCAGTATTTACCGATTGCAACTGCTGCTGAAAGCCCTGGCGATTTAATTCCTGCAACATCAAAAAAGCCTTTTGTGTCGCTTTCTTTAATTATAAAATCTTCATTATCGCTAATTGCACGAAGTCCTGAAAAATTCCTAACGTTTTGCCAAAATTCTATTTTAGGAGATGTTTTTTGCGCTAATTCTCGAACCTGTTTTAATCCATCGGCAGTTGTCTTTGTTGAAAAATCTTCTTGCAGTAGATTATTAGGCCCTACAATTAAATTTCCGTGAACTGTCGGCGCAACTAAAACTCCTTTTGTTGCCCCTGATGGCGCTTGAAATATAACATGGTTAACTAAATTCCCTTGGTTTTTATCTAATAGGTAATACTGTCCTGAATATGGCGTTATTTTATGATTTTCGTTTGCTATCATATTATGAACTTTATCAGTAAAAACTCCAGCGCAATTAAAAATATATCGTGCACAAAATTCGCCGTTATTTGTTTTTATAGTAAAATTATCATCTTTATTTATAGATAAAACTTCGGTGTTTAAAAATAATTTACTATCATTATTAACCGAAGTTTCAAGCATAGCTAAAGTTAAATCCCAAGGCTCAACAACAGCTGCACTTGGCGCATATAATGCTTTTGTAACTTCGGTATTTAAATTAGGCTCTTTTTTTAATATTTCTTCTTTTTCTAATATTCTCATATTAGGAACGCCGTTTTGTATTCCTCTATCAAATAATTTTTCTATTTCTTTTTCTTCATCTTCATTAAAAGCTAAAACTAAAGAGCCGATTTCATCGCATTTAACATTTAGTTTTTTGCAAAGCTCTTTTGTTAATATATTCCCCTCAACGTTTAATTTTGCCATTAAAGTGTTTGGGAGTGGATCATATCCAGCGTGAATAATTCCACTATTAGCCTTACTTGTTCCTTGAGAAACATCGTTTTCCTTTTCTAAAACTGCAACTTTTAAATTAAACTGCGATAGATAGTAAGAAACACTAGCCCCCACTACACCAGCGCCGATAATTACAACATCATACATAAACTTTACCTCATTTTTCATTTTATCTTAAAAAATAAAAAAGCATCACAAACAAATCCCAAAAGGGATACATCTGCAATGCTCTTAATCTCTAAGCAATATATTCTTATCTTTAGATTAACATATAGTGCACAAAAAATCAAGCGAAATATTCACATAATTACCATTGCCTTTTTAGTGATAAAATGATAAAATACTTATTGGGCAAAAATGCCTTTTTAAAAAATATAGGCTTTATTTAATAATTTTTACATAGTGTAAAAATATAAAGCCAAAGATATATAAGAAATAAAAACTTATATATGTTAATTTTAAAGACTAAGGAAAAAGGATGAAAATTTTTTCATCGGATCACCTTTAATCTTAATTACACATTAGTGTAAGAAACGGAGATTAAAATGATTAAAGCAATCGTAGGCGCAAACTGGGGCGACGAAGGAAAAGGCAAAATCACAGATATGCTTTCAAGCGAAGCTGATATTATCGTAAGATATCAAGGCGGAAGCAATGCTGGGCACACTATCGTTAATGATTACGGAAAATTTGCACTTCACCTACTGCCATCTGGAGTTTTTTATAATCACACAACTAGCGTTATTGCAAATGGTGTGGCTTTAAATATTCCATACCTAATTAAAGAAATCAATAGCATAACAGAAAAAGGCGTTCCAACTCCTAAAGTTGTAGTGTCTGATAGAGCAAATCTAATTATGCCATACCACCTTCTTTTTGATGAATATGAAGAAGAACGTTTAGGTAAAAATAGTTTTGGTTCAACAAAATCTGGTATAGCTCCTTGCTATTCAGACAGATACGCAAAAATCGGTTTTCAAGTTAATGAGTTATTCGATGATGAAACATTAAAAACGAAAATCGAAAACGTTGTAACACAAAAAAATGTTATCCTAGAACATCTATACAAAAAACCTTTACTTAGTAAAGAAGAATTATATAATGAAATGGTTCGTCAAAGAGAATTAATCCGTCCTTTTGTTAAAGACACTGCTCTTTATTTAAACGAAGCATTAAAAGAAAACAAAACTATCCTTTTAGAAGGCCAATTAGGCGCTTTAAGGGATATAGACCTTGGCATATACCCAATGGTTACATCATCTTCAACTCTTGCATCTTTTGGCGCTCCTGGTGCGGGTGTTCCTCCATATGCTGTAAAACAAATTTATGCAGTGGCTAAAGCTTATTCATCTTGCGTAGGTGCAGGTCCTTTTGTTAGCGAATTATTTGGCGAAGAAGCTGATGAAATGAGAAGACGTGGCGGTGACGGCGGTGAATACGGCGCAACAACTGGTCGTCCTCGTAGAGTGGGCTGGTTTGACGCTGTGGCTACAAAATATGGCTGTATGGTGCAAGCGGCAACTGATGTTGTTTTATCTGTTTTAGATCCGCTTGGATATTTAGATGAAATTAAAATCTGTACTGGCTATGAAATAGATGGTGAAGTTACAAAATCATTCCCTAACACAACTGCTTTATATAAAGCAAAACCAGTTTACACAACTTTAAAAGGCTGGAAAAGTGATATTATGGGGATTAAAAACTTTGAAGATTTACCAAAAGAAGCTAGAGATTATGTTGATTTTATCGAAAAAGAAATTGGTTTCCCAATTACTATGGTTTCTAACGGACCAAAAAGAAGCGATATAATTTATAGAACTTCAAAATTATAATAAAAATTAAAAACAACACATTTTTAATGTGTTGTTTTTATATATAAAATTATATTAAAAAGGCTAGTTAACCTATTGCCCTTATTTTAAAATTATATTATAATAATAAATATATTAAAAAAAGGATTTATATTTTTATGAACACAGAAGTTTTAAAACAAAATATTCGTTTTCTTAAAGGTGTGGGCGAAAAAAGAGCAGAGCTTTTTTATAAGCTAGGCGTTGTTTCTGTGGGTGATTTATTAAATTTTTATCCTAGAAGATATATAGATTATTCAGATTACACTGATATTTTTTCATCAGGCTTTGATGAAGTTTGCGTTATAAAAGCGATGGTTTTAAAAAAAGCGCCTGCAGTTCGCCTATCTAATAATAGAACATTATTTAAAGTGGTTTGTGGGGATGAAACAGGAGATTTACAGTTAACTTTTTTTAACAGCGAATACACAGTAAACCGCCTTGAAATAGGTAAGGAGTATTTATTTTATGGAAAAGTTTCTGGTAATTTCAAAACAAAACAGATGCTTTCTCCATCATTTATAAATGCAAATAGTGTTATAACGCAAGAGCCGATTTACCCTTTAACTAAAGGCTTAAGCAATAAAATAATTCAAAATGCTATAAAGTCTGCTTTAAGTCTTGTTTGTGATTTGCCTGATTTTATTGATGAAAGCATATTAAAAAAATATAATTTTCCATCATTTTATACAGCGGTTAAAAATATTCATTTTGCATCTTCTAATAAAGACCTTGAAATGGCAAAAAACCGCTTAATATTTAACGAATTATTAATTTTGCAACTTGGATTACAACTTCTTTCGAGTATGCAAAAAAATGAAAAAACAAATGCTATAACTTATTCTGATATAAATCCATTTTACTCATCATTACCATTTTCACCAACAAATGCACAAAAAAATGCAGTGAGCGATATTATAAATGATTTTAAAGAAAAAATTGCTATGAATAGAATGCTCCAAGGCGACGTTGGATCTGGCAAAACATTAGTTGGTGTAGCTAGTATGTTTATAATGGCAAAAAATGATGTTCAAAGCTGTATGATGGCTCCAACGGAAATTTTGGCAGTTCAGCATTATCATTCTGTTTTAAATATGCTTAAAAATATGGATATAACTGTTGCACTATTAACGTCTTCAACGAAAGCAAAAGAAAAAAGAGAGATTTTAGAGAATTTAAAAAATGGCAAAATTCATATTTTAATTGGAACTCACGCAGTTTTAAATGAAAAGGTTGAATTTTTAAATTTAGGATTATGCATAACAGATGAGCAACACCGTTTTGGTGTAAAACAAAGAAATATAATTAGCCAAAAAGGAGATAATCCGCATATATTAGTAATGTCTGCAACTCCAATTCCAAGAACTCTTGCAATGGTTTTGTATGGCAATATGAAAGTTAGCGTTATAAATGAGATGCCAAAAGGAAGAAAAGCTATACAAACTCATTTAGTGTCTTCTGATACAAGGGCGAGGATGTTTGGATTTATTCAAAAACATATTGATTTAGGACAGCAGGCTTATATTGTTTTGCCAGCGATTGAAGAAAGCGAAAATATGGGCAGTGAAATTCAAAACGTCACCGATTATTATAATGATGTTATAAAACAGTTTTTACCCAATGTTAAAGCCGAAATTCTGCACGGGAAAATGAAATCTAAAGAAAAAGATGCTGTTATGCAAAAATTTAAAAATGGCGAAATAGATTTACTTTGCTCAACAACTGTTGTGGAAGTTGGCGTAGATGTGCCAAATGCTGTTTTAATGATAATTGAAAATGCCGAGAGATATGGCTTGTCTGCACTGCATCAATTAAGAGGTAGAGTTGGAAGAGGCGATAAGCAAAGCTATTGCATATTAGTGAGCGATTCAAAAAGTCAAAATTCTCGTCAGCGATTAAAAGTGATGGAAAAAACTCAAGACGGCTTTATGATAAGTCAATTCGATTTAGAAAATAGAGGTCCGGGTGATTTCTTTGGCGATAGACAACACGGACTTCCAACTTTAAAACTTGCGCAATTATCAAAAGATTTAACTATTTTAAAATATACAGAAATTGAAAGTCAGTTAATAATTTCAAAAAGCCCAGACTTAAAAGAATTCCCTTTAATTAAAAAAGAAATTCAAAAATTATTTAGTGGAATAACTCTATAAAAAGTAAATCTGTAATTGAATACCAAAAATATAAGGAATGGCTAAAAGTCGTTCCTTTATTATTTTATAATTTAAGGTTATTATTGAATTAACGCTAGGGGATGTGATAACATATATATAGATTTAGCAAGCTAAAAACTTAAAGGAGATTTTTATAATGAGTGGATTAATTCATATATACACAGGCGATGGAAAAGGCAAAACTACTGCAAGCATTGGGCTTGTTATTAGAGCTATTGCAAATGATAAAAAAGTTGTGTTTACTCAGTTTTTAAAATCGGATACCTCAAGCGAATTAAAAGTATTAAAAACATTAGAAAATATAGAATTTGTGTTTTGCAAAGAAAATTTTGGGTTTGTGTGGGATATGGATGAAAAAGAAAAACAAAGAGCAAAAAATCAGTACACAAATCAGTTTTTAACAGCTAGTGAAATCGCAAAAAACACAAATGCAGACATGCTAGTTTTAGATGAATTTTTAGCAGGCTATGAACTTGGGTTTATAGATAACAAATTAGCATTAAACTTTTTAAAAAATAAGCCAGAAAATTTAGAAATAGTGATAACAGGCAGAAATCCTAAAAAAGAGATATTAAATTTAGCTGATTATATTTCAGAAATTAAAAAAATAAAACATCCTTTTGATAAAGGAATAAACGCAAGAAAAGGCATAGAATTTTAGCTTATAATAGAGTTTATTAAAATTCAAACAATGCGATATAAAAATTTAGTATTAATATAATTAATGGAGAATGAAAATGAACTATCAAGAAATAAATGCAAAAACAATAGATAAATGGGTTGAAGATGGCTGGGAATGGGGAAAACCTATCACAACAGAAATTTATAAAAGCGCGCAAAAAGGGGACTGGAAAGTTTATCTTACTCCAACAAAAATAATGCCGTATAATTGGTTTCCAAAATCGATAGAAAACTTAAAAATCCTAGGGCTTGCCTCAGGTGGCGCACAGCAGATGCCTATTTTTTCAGCACTAAAAGCAGACTGCACTGTGCTTGATTATTCAAAAAAGCAATTAGAGTCAGAAAAAATGGTGGCGGAGCGTGAGGGGTATTCTATTGATATAGTTAAATACGATATGACAAAACCTTTACCTTTTGAAGACGAATATTTTGATATAATTTTTCATCCAGTGGCAAATGTTTATGCCGAAGATGTAAAATCAATATTCAAAGAGTGCTTTAGAATATTAAAAAAGGGTGGAATTTTAGTTTCAGGGCTTGATAATGGAATTAATTTTATCACAAACGATGGCATTACCATTGAAAACAAACTTCCGTTTAATCCTTTAAAAAATAAAGAGCAAATGGAATTACTGCAAAAAGACAATGACGCAGTTCAATTCTCGCACACTTTAGAAGAGCAAATAGGCGGGCAACTAGAAGCAGGATTTATTTTAACGGATATCTATGAAGACACTAATGGAAATGGGCGACTTCATGAATTAAATATTCCTTCCTTTTTTGCAACAAGATGCGTTAAATTATAAAAATTATATGATAAAAAAACTAAAATTTTTTTATAAAAATAAAGGAATGGCTTTTGCCATTCCTTATATTTTTAAGTTTTATTAAATTTTTTGTGAGCAGTAATCTTTATTTTATATAATAGATTTATTAAAAGCTCGGTATTATTTTATTTATTAATTGATAGCTTTAATATTTTCAACTTCTAAAAGAGTTAAATCTAAATAATCTTCGTGTGGATTAAATAAATTATCATATCGATATAATCCATATCCATTAACTTTTGGATGATTATAAATTTCAGTTATCATTTTAGAAATATTATTTCCTGATTGCCATTCGTCTTGATCATTTGCCCCACCGTCGCCAGCGCCTACTCTATAAACGCCAAGTCCGATGTGTAAATCAACATTTTCATGTCTTTCATATTCTGCCCATTGATTTAATAAATTTAAAAATTGATAATCTTCTCTGCCGGAAGCCGTTAGATAATCAAAGCCCCAGTAAATTTGAGGGGTTATATAATCTGCATAGCCTTCTTCTTTTAGCCATAAATTAACATCGCTGTATTGCTGATTATAATTATTATCGTTATTTCCTTGAGGCGAAATTCCAAAAGTGATATTTGGATTTACATTTTTAATTGCTGTGTAAACATCACGAATTAGTATATTAACGTTTTCTCTTCGCCAATCATCGTGAGATAGCATAGTGCCAGAAGAAGAATAATCATCTAAATCTATATTATAATCAGTTGTTGGGTAAAAATAATCATCAAAATGAATACCATCTACATCATAATTATTAACTATCTCTAAAACTCCATCTATAACAAGCTGACGTGCCACGCTAGACGCTGGATTATAAAAAATTCCACCATTATCTAAAATGAAAGTTATATCTTCGTTTAAGCCAGGATTATCTAAAGATAAATCTTCAGGAAGTTCTGAATGAAGGCGAACTCTGTAAGGATTAATCCAAGCCTCTAATTTTAAAGAATATTTATCGGCTAAAATTATCATTTCGGCTAATGGATCGTAGGATAAAGTGTCCCCTTGAGTGCCAGAAATAAAATGGCTAGTTGGGAAATAATCTGAAGGGTATAAGGCATCTCCAAAAGGGCGGACTTGGGCTATAACGTGTGTAAGGCCTAAATCTTTACTGTTTTTAAAAACAGGCTCCATAGATGCTATAAAACTTTCTTTTGTAGATAAATCCATATTTTGATATTCTAAATATGTCAGCCACACAGCCTTATAATCAGCTGATAAAACATCGCTAGGCTCAATAGAATTTGGCACTGCTATATCTTCTGCCATAGTGTCTTTTATTTCTTCGCTAGAAGAGGAAGTCGGTGATGTATCATCGGCTATAAATCTTGAAAAAAACAAGAAACTTGCAAGGAAAATGGCAAAGAATATTACAACGCTTATTATCGCTTTT
Organism: uncultured Oscillospiraceae bacterium; assembly: GCA_964369915.1. Lineage (GTDB taxonomy): Bacteria > Bacillota > Clostridia > Oscillospirales > Ruminococcaceae > RGIG3102. The sequence goes on from CAYJGG010000007.1 coordinate 11,708, forward strand.
TTATTATTAATCATTATTTTAATATTGCTCCTATAATTGTTTTGAAATATAATCGCAAGCAGCAGTTGCAGCGATAGCGCCGTCTGAAGTTGCTGTAACTAGTTGGCGCAGGGTTTTATTTCTAGTGTCGCCAGCTGTAAAAACTCCAGGAATATTTGTTTTGCAGTCTTCGCCAGAATTCACATATCCATCGGGCGTTAAATCAATAATATCTTTAAACATATCATTTTGAGCAATAAGCCCTACTGCGATAAAAACGCAAGAAGTTTCGATTTGTGTTTCCACATTAGTTTTAACATTTTTAACTGTAATATTTTCTAGCTTTTTATCGCCAGAAATTTTAGTTACCACGCTATCTAAAACTAATTCGATTTTAGGATTTTTCAAAACCTTATCAACCTCGTGTTTTACTGCGCGAAACTCATCTCTGCGATGAACGATATAAACCTTGCTACTCATACTACTTAAATAAACAGCATCTTCTAAAGCTGTATTGCCACCACCAACAACGACAGCCGGCATATCTTTAAAAAAGGCACCATCGCAAGTTGCGCAGTAGCTAACGCCTTTTCCAATCATTTCCTTTTCACCAGGAACTGATAACTCACGTCTTACAACGCCAGTTGCGATAATAACAGTTTTTGCCTCATACATTTCACCACCACAAAAAACTTTTTTTATTTCGCTTGAAAAATCAACGCTAGTTACAGCCTTATATTCAACAGTCGCCCCAAAAGTTACAGCTTGCTCATATATATTCATAGCGTATTCAACGCCAGAAATTGTGCGAATCGCAGGATAATTTTCAACTTCAGGCGTATTAATAATTTGCCCTCCGTGAACATTGCTTTCAAAAACAATTGAATTAAATCCGGCTCTTTGAGCATAAATAGCGCTAGAAAGCCCGGCAGGACCAGCGCCTATAATTGCGATATCATAAATCATAAAAATCCTCCTTGTGAATTTTTTTAAAATTAAATTTTATTCTGGGAATAAAGTGTATAAATCAACTGGATCAACAGGCTGATTTTCAATACTCACTTGATAATGTAAATGTGGGCCAGTTGAATATCCAGTAGTGCCGACAGTTCCAATTAAATCCCCTTTATTAACAAAGTCGCCAGTTGAAACGCTTAAAGAGTCCATATGCATATAATACCCTTTTAAGCCGAGTCCGTGCTCGATAACAACAGTGTTTCCAGAAAGTTGCAAAAATCCAGAATATTCAATAATTCCAGAATTAGATGCATAAATTGGCGTACCAGTTGCCGCAGCGTAATCTATTCCGCTATGTCTTGAATATGCGCCGTTAATATATCTAATCTGTCCAAAATCGCTTGAAACTCTTGTTTCTTCAGTTGGCTTTATAAAATTGCCTTCCCAGTAAACATTTAAATCCTTTGTATAATATAATGGATGAATTATATCTCTATATTCCTGATTTGCAGCGGCAGAGTTTACAGTGGTAGATGTTACTGATTCATCAATAGTGAAACTAATTGTTTCATATTCAGTTGGTAAAACAGTTATGTTTTCAGTGAAATTATAGCTATTTTCTTCGTTTTCTAAAGTTATATCTAAAGTAAATTCGCTAGTAGCCACCATATAATTTATTGGAATGTAAAATGATATTTTATTTTCATCTGCATTAAAAATACTAGCACTAGGTGCGTATTTTGAATCGATAATAACATCATACTCATTAAAAACATTTTCAATATCAACAAAAACTAATTCGCCCTGACTTGGACTTGTGTTTGAAATTGAAATAATAGGGTTTTCGATAGTTTTTACAATGAAACTATAACTATAATAACCAGTTACACCATCATCTGTAAAGGCTTTGGTGATGAATATCACATATTCTCCAATTTCTGAAAAGTTAAATGATGTAATATCATTGCTATCACTTAAAACTTCTTCATGACGCTCTGTAAAATATATATCAGCTGTATATTCTCCTTCTACGGTGAATGGTAAATTCTGTGAGAATATTTCAAAAGTGGGAACATTAGATTCTAAAACCATAGAACGTTCAAGTTTTGGAAGATAAGGGATAATTTCTTTTGTGTAATCAACACTGTCTGCCGATATAGCAACTCCATTGACTGTATCGCTTGGAATAGTTTCAAGATTAGAATTCATAGCTGTGTAATACATAACTCCAACAGCAACAAAAACAATAATTAGCGCAGAAATTAAAAAAGATAGTAGTTTTTTCATAGTTTTTTCACTCCAAAGGTTTATTATATTATTATATTAATACAAATAGTGTTTTATAAAGCATTAATATATTGCAATTAATGGTGTAATAATATATAATTATAACAGAGATTGATATATATTAATAGTATTAATTTTTAATTTATATGTAGAAAAGGGGGATATTATGTTTGAGGCAATTTTTAGCAATATTTTAAGCATTTTATGGATAGGAATGATAGTAATATTTAGTATAGCCGAATTTTCAACTGCTGCTTTAGTTAGCATATGGTTTGTTATAGGAAGCCTTGCTGGATTTGCAACTTCATTATTTACAGATAATTTTTACACTCAATTAACTGTGTTTGCAGTAGTTAGTTTAGTAAGTTTTGCACTTGCTTATCCAATGGTGAAAAAATTAAGAAAAAAACCTTTAACTCCAACGAATGCCGATATGCTAATAGGAAAAGAAGTTTTAGTAACTCAGGATATCACACCGAAGGTTTCAGGTAGAGTTGATGTTAATGGAATATCTTATATGGCAAAATCTTTAGAAACTATTAGTAAAGATAGTTTATGCGAAATAATAGATTTACAAGGTTCTGCTGTTGTAGTAAAAGCTGTTAAAGAAACAGTAACTGTTTAATTAGTTTTTAATGCTGAAAATCAGCTTAAATAAAAGTTTTATAGAAAATAAGGAGAATAATATTATGGGACCAGGAACAATTATATTTGTAGTTTTTGCCATAGCAGTGATTGGATTATTATTAAGATGTGTAGTAATCGTACCACAATCAACAACTTATGTTATTGAAAGACTAGGCGTTTACAGCGCAACATGGGAAGGCGGACTACATGTTAAAATTCCTTTCATTGAAAGAGTAGTGAAAAGAATCAGCTTAAAAGAGCAAGTTATCGATTTCCCACCACAACCAGTTATCACAAGAGATAACGTAACTATGCAAATCGACTCTGTTGTGTTTTTCCAAGTATTAGATTCAAAGCTATTCACATACGGTACTGAAAGACCTATTACTGCGATTGAAAATCTAACTGCAACAACACTTAGAAATATCATTGGTGATATGGAACTTGATCAAACTCTAACTTCTCGTGATGTTATCAACACAAAAATCACAGCTCAATTAGACGCAGATACAGATAGATGGGGAATTAAAGTTTTAAGAGTTGAACTGAAAAATATTATCCCACCTCACGAAATTCAAGATGCAATGGAAAAACAAATGAAGGCTGAAAGACAACGTCGTGAAAGCATTCTACGTGCAGAAGGTGAAAAAGTGAGCCAAATCCTACTTGCAGAAGGTGAAAAAGAATCTGCAATCTTACGTGCTGAAGCTGTTAGAGAGCAAAGAATTAGAGAAGCGCAAGGTGAAGCTGAAGCTATCTTATCAGTACAAAAAGCGCTTGCTGAATCATTTGAAATACTTAATGCATCAGCTCCAAACGATAAAATCTTAGCTTTAAAATCTCTTGAAACTTTCGCTAAAGTTGCAGATGGTCAAGCTACAAAACTAATTATACCAAGTGATTTACAAAACATGGGCGGACTACTTTCAGCTGCAAAAGAAATAATCGCAACTGAAACTCCACAATAAAAAACTTTATAAAACACCGATTTTTCGGTGTTTTATTTTTTATGTAAAAAATAATTTGATATTTATATAAAAAGTAGTGTAAAATAGAGTATAGAAATATTGAGCTTAATATATACTCGAATAAAAAATATAGTGAGCTTTAGAATGCTTTTAATAAAGATAAAAGATTTTAGCTTTAATAATTGTAATTTTATTATAAGTGATAAAGTAAGGGAAAAATTTTTAATTTTAGCTAGGCTAAAATAGTTTATAAAAAAGAAAGGGTGATGGATATGGATAAAAAGCAAAGAAATATACTGCACTGCGACTGCAATGGCTTTTATGCCTCAGTTGAACTGCTAGCATATCCAGAACTTAAAGATAAGCCAGTTATCGTTGGGGGTAGTGAAAATTCAAGACATGGGATTGTTTTAGCAAAAAATGAAGAAGCGAAAAAATATAAAATAAAAACAGCCCAAACTATTTATTCTGCAAGAAAGCAATGCAAGGATTTAATAGTTTTACCGCCACATAGAGATTTATATATTAAATATAATAAAATTTTAAATGAAATATATAATTCATACACGGATTTAGTTGAGCCTTTTGGGATAGATGAAAGCTATCTTGATATAACAAATTCCTATCATTTATTTGCAAAAACTCCAAAAGATTTAGCGGATATGATAAGACAAAGAGTTAAAAAAGAAACAGGGCTAACTATTTCTGTTGGAGTAAGTTTTAATAAAATTTTTGCAAAACTTGGTAGTGATTATAAAAAGCCAGACGCAACCACTGAAATTACAATAGAAAACTATAAAGAAATTATCCACCCATTAGGCATTGAAAATATGATGTATGTAGGAAAAAGCACAAAAACTCAATTAGAAGACATGGGCATACACACAATAGGGGATATTGCAAATACGCCACTTAATGTTTTAGAAGATAGACTAGGAAAACACGGCAGAGAATTATATAATTATTCAAATGGGATAGATAATTCTAAAGTTTTGCCTTTTGGAGATAAAAGGCAGGCAAAAAGTATAGGCTCAGGAACAACATTTCCAACAGATATAAAACTTGCAACTCAGATAAAACCAAGAGTGATGGAGCTTTCCGAAGACGTTGGATTTTCATTAAGAAAAAACGGGCTATTCACGTCTACTGTGCAAGTTTCAATAAAAGATACTCAGTTTAAAACACTGCAAAGGCAAACTAAAATTTCTTCAACGAATATAACAAAAGATATTTATAAAACAGCCTATAAATTAATAGAAGAAAACTGGCTAGTGGGGCTTCGCCCAATAAGGGCAATCACCGTTACGGCAACTGATTTACACACAGAAAAATTGCCATTTCAGGAAAGTTTTTTTGAAGTGAATGCAACACAGATAAATAAAAAAGATGAAAACCTTCAAACTGCATTAGATAATTTAAAATTAAAATTTGGCGATGATATGGTTAAAACAGCAAACACATTTGATAAAAAGGAAAAAGAGTAGGTATTTTAGGAGATAAATTAGAATGAGCGATAAAATAACAAAATTTAATAAAAAAAAGGTGGCTATATTAAGTTTGTCGTTTTTTCTTAGCTTAGTAGCAATAGTAGTGATATACGCTTTAAATTCCATGGCTCCATTTGGCGATAAGAGTTTACTAATTATGGATTTAAACGAGCAGTATTCAGCTTTTTATAATAGTTTATATAATATTAATGAAAACTCAAATTTTCTATTTTCTTGGAATAAAGCAATGGGAACAGAAATGATATCGCTTTTTAGCTATTATTTAAGTAGCCCGTTTACTATATTATTTTTCTTTTTTAAACAGGTAGATTTGCATTATGCTATATTTTTTATAAATGCATTGAAAGTTTCCACAGCTAGTGTAACGATGAGTTTATTTTTAAAAAATAGATTTTTAAAATGGGAATATAGCTTTATAATTTTTTCAATAGCTTATTCACTAACAAGTTATGTTATTGATTATTCAATGTGTTTAATGTGGCTAGATGGAGTTATATGGCTACCGATTGTTTTAATTGGCATCGACAGACTCTTAAATGATAAATCGCCTGCTTTATTAATATTTTCATTTTTAATGGCAGTTTTATCAAATTACTACACATCATATATGGTGTATATATTCGCAGTTATCTACTTTTTTTATAGAATATTTATCGAAGATGTGATTAGTAAAGATAAGATATTTAAAAAAATCATAACCTGTGTTATTTCTAGTGTGTTAGTCGCTGGAATGTCGATGATTTTAGTTTTGCCAAGTTTTTTATATCTAATGGAAGGCAGATTAGATTATTCTATATCCAGCGGGGAATTATTTAACTTTGAAATTCAAAACTTACTGCCAAACTTTTTAATAGGATACTATGATAGCATCACAGGTTCTGGAACAGCGAGCGTGTATTTTACGTTAATAGTTTTCGCATTTTTCATTTCATTTTTTATTAATTCAAATATAAAAATAAAAGAAAAAATAGGCGCTAGTGTTGTAGTTATATTTTTTATATTAAGCTTTGTTTTAACGCCATTAATAAAATTTTGGCATATATTTTCTTATCCATCTTGGTTTCCTGCAAGGCATGCTTTTGTATTTTGCTTTTTTGTTATTTATATCGGGGCAAAATCCTATTATAGTGATTTAAAAAAAGAAAAAATCGCACTGTCGTTAATTTTACTTGTGTTGATAGTTATTGCTGCTTACTGTTTATTTGCACAGGAATTAGAAGCATTAATTAAAATAAATATTTTATTTATAGCCGTTTACTTATTAATAATTTTACTTATTAAAAATGAAAATATTAGGATAATATCATTGGTAATATTTGTTTTTATCGAGGTGTGTGTTAATGGATATTACCACGTTAAAGGGCTGGATAATCAGTTTAGATATTTTGATTTACAAACAAATTATATAGAGTATTATAATCAGTTAAATCCGGTGGTACAGCAAATGCAAATTGATGATGGATTTTATAGAATAGAAAAAGATTTTGAGCGCACAAAAAACGATGCAATGGAATTTAATTATAAAGGCATAACTCATTACAGCTCTGCTTTTAAATCCTCAACTAATCATACACTGTCTGCGCTTGGAAATCCTCAATCATATTTTTGGAATAGCTACTATGGCCCAAACCCTATTTTAGATGCTTTATTCTCAGTTGAGTATAAAATATTAAAAGGGGACACGGCAAGTTTTCATAATGAAGTTTATGAAAATAATGATATAACTTTATATAATAATCCATACACAATCCCTTTAATTGCTTTTGCAAATGGGACAAAAGATATTAATTTAGACGCCGATGCTTTTACAAATAGCGAAAGAATATTAAAATCAGTTTATAATTATGAGGGGGATATTTTAAATAGTTTTTCTTTAAATTTAGAAGAATATACAGGAGAAAAAATATCAGATTTTCATTTTAAATCAAGCGAAGATATTGTGTTAAAATACACAGCGATAAGCGAGGTTTCAGGCGATGTTTATCTAAATTTAACTAGTTACAATAGATATACTCTTTATGTTAATTCAAATGAAATTAAAAGATATTCTGAGCATTTAGCAAACGAGGGAACTATTTATATAGGGCAGTTTAACGAAGGCGAAATTATTTATTTAGATTTTTATTTTCATGATGAAGAAATAAATATACACACTCCTACAATAACTACGGTAAATAAAGAATTATTAGAAGATGTAGTAAATAAAATAAACAGTACTACTGAAAACTTAATAATATCTGGAACTGATATTAAAGCCGATATAATAGCAGATACTGATGGATTTTTATACACATCAATCCCATATGATGCTGGCTGGCAGATAAAAGTGAATGGCGAAGAAATCCAAACTCAAAAATTCATCGACACATTTTTAGCAGTGCCACTGGACGAAGGAGAAAATAAAATAGAAATGTCTTTTTCACCAATTGGATTTAAAATAGGCGCTTTATTAAGCATACTTTTTATGCTATTAACCATAACATATTTAAAAAAATATCCAACTTGATTAATCAAGTTGGATATTTTTTTAGTTATCTTTATTTTGTTTTAAATAAATTAATATTTGAGATATTTGCATAACTACGCCAGTTGCTATAATAAATAGCCCTGCATAAAAGAAAGCTCCAAGCGGTGCTTTTGTGCTAACCACTGTAAAAATTGCAATGCCTATCATTACAAGCATAAAAAGGCTTGAGATTATTAGTTGCTTTTTAGTTGGATTATTTTTCATTTTTTTATTTCCTTTTCTTTTTTTAAACTTCGATATAATCATTAAATTTAAACGAATATATATAAGATTTTATGTTTTGAGTGCTGTATAAAATCTTTGCTGCATGTTTATATAAATCTAATTGGCTTTGATATCTTTCTTTTAATTTTAAAAGAGAAGGCACATTATCAGTTTTATAATCAATAATTATAACTTCGTCTTTTAAAATTAAAACGCAATCTATAATCCCTTGCAAAAATATTTCTTCGTTTTCGTATTCATTAGAATAAATTTTATTTGCAGGATACGGCACGATAAAATCCTTTTCATTATATTTAAAATCGCTTTTTAAAATTAAATCTGCAAGAGGCGAATTTATAAAATTATTTAAAGCCGATTTATTTAATAAGCTAGGATCAATATTAAATTTTTTGCAAACTGATAAATACTCTTTTTCCAAATCTTCCCTTGCTAATTTTATATCGCAAAACTGCGCAAATAAATGCATAGCAGTACCAATTTTTGCGCCTTTATCCTTATCTGATTTAATAAAATCAGGAGTAGCAAGGCTATGAGATATAAATTTTTTAGAAATATCGCTAACTGAAACTTTTATAGGAAGAGAGGTTTTTAATAAATCTTTATAAACAAAATTTAAATTGCTTTTAATTTTATCTAGATTAAGATGTAAAACTTCGCCTGTTTCTTCATCAGTTTTTTCTAAAATATCTTCTTCATTTGGAGTTATTATATTAATATTTAATTTATTGTTTTCTTTATATAAACTAGATAAAAATGGATATTCATTTAAAAATAAGCTATTATCAAGGCAAGCTCTAAATATCCAATCCATAAAACAAGAAGCCTTTATTAAAGCGTATGGATGAGGATATAAATCTCTTTGGGTGTAAACATTTCTTTTTATACTATTGAGCGTAAAACCCTTTGAAATTTTGCCAGTTAAGAATAAGCGGTTTTTAGCTCTAGTTAATGCAACATATAAAACACGCATTTCTTCGTTTGCTCTTGATTGCAGAAGTTTATTTTTAATAGCCCTAATTGCGATAGTTGAATTGTTATATCCAAAACTAGAATTTGAAAACATTCCTATTGATAATTTAGTGTCAAAAAACATGCGTTTGATTGAATCCTTATTATTAAATCCAGTAGCTAAAGACGAAACAAAGCAAATAGGAAACTCTAAGCCTTTAGAGGTGTGAATTGTCATAATATTAATGCTATCGCCTCTGTTTTCACTTGGTTTTTTTATCGCCTGATTAGAGGTTAGATAGCTATCAATGTATCTTAAAAAGCTAGATAAATCACCTTTAACATTGATAGAATATTCTTTAGCAAAATTTATAAACCAGCGTATATTTTCCCTTTTCTCAAGACTGCTATTACATAAAGCGATTTTTTCATTATAAGAAGTTTTTTTAATGATTTCTTTTATTAATTTATCTAAAGAAAAGCTAGAAGAAACAAAAGAAAATTCTTTTATTAAATTAATTAATTCTTTTGCATTTTCATTTTTTGATTGAAGTAATAGTTTATATAAATTTTCCTTTTCACCTTTTGGTTTTAATTTTAGAATATCGTCTAGTGAAAAATTAATTAAGTCCCCAAACATACTAGCGAATAAAGGAATTTCTTTTAATGGATTTGAAATAACTCTTAAAAATGAAATTAAACTTTGCACTTCGTTTGTGTTTAAAATTAATTCATCATCTTTTGTATAAACATCATAACCATATTTTTTTAAAGCATCTTTAAATGCAGGTGCTCTTTTAATGCTTTTTAAAAGAATACAAAAATCACTAGGACAAACTTTTCTCATTTTGCCTTTATCGGATATTTCATAGCCTTTAGTTATCATGTCATTTATAGTTTTTGCAACTTCTAAAGCCTCATTTTCGCTATATAAATTTACATCAACTGCAATATTTTCATTTTCAGCTTTTAAAGACTGTAAAAACTCAATCCCCTCATAATCAACACCGCCAACGCTTGGAGTCATTATTCTATTAAAAATACTATTAACACCTTTAATAACTTCTATATCACTTCTAAAATTATGAGAAAGGAAAATAGTGTTTGCTAAAGTTTCATCGTCTAATCCAATTTGACGCTTTTTTAAAAATATTTCAGGCGTTGCTTTACGAAACTCATAAATACTCTGCTTAACATCGCCAACTACATATAAATTACTTTCATTATCTTTTGCAATTTTTGAAAATATCGCATCTTGAACATAGCTTGTGTCTTGGAATTCATCTTCTAAAATATACTCATAATGATTAGATAATTCTTTTGCTAAAGGAGTTCTATTTTGATTTTCATCTTGAAGTAGGGATAGAGCAAAATGTTCAAAATCTGAAAATTCATAGCTGTTTTTTTGCTTTTTTAATTTAATTAATATGTCTTGATAATAAATAAAAACATCAACTAATGCGTAGATATACTGTTTAGTGCTACCCATTTGATTATTAAAAGTTTCTTCATTAAAATAGGATACATTTTCTTTAATGCTTTTAAGAGTTTCTTTATAAACGCCATATATAGTTTTAATTACATCGCTGTTTTCGCAAGGAGGCTTTGCGGAGCCTATTCTAGGAAGAGATATGGCTAAAAGACTTTTTAAAGAATCTATATCAGCAGTATCAATGGCTTTTGCAATATTATTACTTAAAGAAGAAATGTTAAATAAACTATTTTCATATCCTTCAAAATCGCCAATATCATAAATATCATTCATTCTTAAAGAAAGATTAACTAAGTAATCCGCTTGCAATTTTAGAAATTCTAATATCTCTTTAAACCAAATACTATTTTCTAAATTAAGTGAATTTTCGGCATAACTTTCAGCAAGCTCTCTTGCTTTTAAAGTGGGATTTGGAAGAGCAGAAAAGAAAAAATGCATCTCTTTTAAAAATTCTCTAATACTTTTATCCTGACTGCTTTTTCCATAAAAAGATACAAACTGCGAAAACACAGGGTTTTGATAGCCATAAATCATAGCTTGCTCGATAGCAAGACTATGCATATTTAAAGATAAAGCATCATCCGCAACCATAAAATCAGGGCGTACATCAAGTAGTTCAAAATTTTCTCTTACAAGTTTCATACAAAAAGAATGTATTGTTGAAATATCGGCTTTTTGCAGGGCTAATCTTTGTTTTTTTAATAATTTATTTTGTGGATCTTTATTAATTAAATCTTTTATCGCCTCTTCAATTCTATGGCGAAATTCTCTTGCAGAATCATTAGAAAAGGTTACGATTAAAAATTTATCTGCGGAAACAGGGCGTGATTCATCTAATAATCTGCGTATAACATACTCAACTAAAACAGTTGTCTTGCCGCTTCCTGCACCAGCTGAAATAACTGTTAATTTATCTGAATATTCAAGCGCTTTTGCCTGTTCTTTTGTCCATTTATTAGCCATTTTCCACGTCCCCTTTCTTTTGTGTAAAATTATTTTTCACTTTAGGTTTTGATAGAGTTTTATTTTGGCATATAGAGATATAAGAGCAGTAATCGCAAGGCTTTACATCCTTAGTAAGCTCAATAGGAATAGCTGAAAAATCTCCAGAGTAAACATTGTTTGTTAATGTTTTTATATTCTCTTTTGTGTGCGATAAAATATTTTTAAACTCATCGCCCGACACAACTGAACTGCCAGGCACGTTGGCAATTGTATCATTGCCTTTAATAACTCCGTAGGTTCCTTTTGATGAGGTGTCAAAAGCCTTTGAAATTTCAATATCCGAAACAGCCATACCCACAGGAATATATAAACTCTCATTGTCTTTATCGAATTTAAATGAAACGTCGCTCGGCTGATAAACAACAGCAGCGGCATTTAAATTATCTAAATTTTGATAATTATTATCAATTAAAGCGTTCATATATAAAAGCAGTTGGCTAGATAATCCGTTATAAATATCATCTAAAGAAAAATTTTTTGTTCCTGTTTTATAATCGATAACTCTTAAATAATTAACATTATCTTTTTGATATAAATCCACTCTATCTAAAACCCCTGAAACAATAGCAGTTTTATTATTATCCATTACACATAAAGGCTTTAAATCAGTGTTCTCACTAAAACGTTCTTCAAAACCAATAGGACGAAACAGAGAATTTTGCTGTTCTATATAAATAAAATTTAATAACTGAAAAACATTGTTTTGCATACTTTCTCTTTGAGAAGAAAACTGGCTTGTGTTTATAATTTCAGTAGGATAAGTGTTATTTATATATTCTAAAATAATTTCTTTTGCGTCTGTTTTAATATTTTCAAAGTCGGCTTTATGATATTCGCCTTTATATTTTTCTAAAATTTTATAAGCTATATAATGAAGATAGTCACCAGCGTGTTTTTGAGAAAAATTCGCTTTTTCTATTGGATATAAACGATAAATATTATTTAAAAAATACATAAACGGACATTTAAAATAATTCTCAACAGCAGTTGGGGATAATTTTAAAACAGCGCCTATATATTCATTTAAATAATCAATATCTTTTATATTAAACTGCTTTTCTTTTAAAGTTAGTAAAGGAATATTTAAAGAATTTAAAGAGTTTATAATGCTGTTTTTTTCAAAATCATTTGAATTTTGTAATATATAATCTTTAAAAAATTCTTTTGTTATAGCGTAATCTTCGTTTTGTAAAATATCGCTTTGAATATTTAATGCAGTTTTTATATGAGTTATATCGCTTGAAAGCATTTCACTAGTTCCAATATTGTTTTTTGCGCATGATATAAATAGTTTTTCTTTTGCAGTGGTTAATGCTTTATAAAAATATAGCATGCCAAATTCATACAGATTATCAAAATCTGATTTTAAATCATATCCAAAAGATTTTATGAATTCTTTATCTTTTAAAGAAATTATATTGGCGTTATTTATACTGCGAGGGAATACATCTTGAGCAGCACCTAATATAAAAACAGCTTTTACTTCATCTGTTTTTATTCTAGCTGGCTCTGAAATCATAATGCAGTCCTGAGTTTGCGGACTAAATCCGATTTTTGCCCCTTCAATCATTAAAGAAAATAAATCTAAAATTTGCTCAGGAGATAAAATTTTATCCCCTATAATATTATTAAATTCATTTAAAACAGATATAACTTCTTCCCATTGATTTTTTAATAAATCGCTTGCTGTTTTATTAGAATTCTCATCAAAAATTATTTTTATTATTGAATTTTCACAGCCAAAATCTAAAACTAAATTATAGGTAATCATAAGAATTTCTTTAGCTGTGTATTCTTTATTTTCGTCATAAACTAAAGAAATTTTATTTATAATATCTTGCTTTAATTCATTTATTTCTTTTAAAATTCCAGCATCTTTTTCATTTTTTCGAGTTTCAATCCCTGAAATAGGAAGCGTAAAATCACTTAAAAAATCTAAATTAAAATCTTGCCAGATAAATAGATAATTTTCTAAAAGATTAATAGTGTCTGTGTTATAAAATGTTAGATTTGTTTTTAATAAATTCATTAAAGTGTCGCTATTAACGCCTTGTATTAATAAATCTAAAACAGCCTTAAAAATTAAAACAGGCGAAGAATTTGAAATAATTCTGTTTTGGTCTATAAAATATGGGATTTTACTTAAAAGTAAACTTTCCTCTAATTGATTTTCATATTTTTCAATTTGAGGAGAAATAATTGCAATATCATTATAGCTGTATCCATTTTTTACTAGTTCATGAATTTTTGCACAAACATAACAAACCTCATTATATTGAGTTTCAAATTCAGTTATAAAAATATCTTCTTTAATTTCATTAATTTCATTTAGTTTTAAATAATCATCTAGCAATTTAATATTACTATTTAAAAATCTATAAGCTGTTTGCATTTTTATAGGCGCATTAACTTTAGCCCCCACTTTTTTAGCACTACTTATTAATTTATTAGCAGTTTTTCTTGAAAAAGCAAAATAGTCACTGCTATTTTCATTTTCAAATAAATCATCTAAAGGAAGAGAAATAAAAACATCTTTTGCTTTTTCAAAAAATCTAGTTATGATTTCTAACTGGCCATAAGAAAAACTTTCAAAATTATCTATAAAAATATAGCTATTTTCAATGTATTCAACAGGGATGTTTTTAGAAAATAAAGATAATATTTCCTCCTCATCGCTTAAATCATCGTTTAACAAGTTTGAATATTCAGCGTAAATTAAAGAAATTTCTTTTAATTTCTCATTTTTATTTTCGCTAATAGAAAATAAATCAGCACTAGTTATCCCGCTTCTTTTAAATTCATCAAATAACTCACTTAAATTATAGCTAAAAGAAATATTTTTTCTTTGTTTTTGATAGCTATTTAAAACGATTGAAGATTGCATAGCGCTAGAAATTAAAACAGCTTTTCCAGCTTTTGTTAAAAGGGAAGGAAGAGAAATTTTTCCTTCGTCTTTTGCGTGTTTTATTAAAGAAGTAAAGCTATAAACATTAACTAAATTCAAGCCGTTTTCTAAAAGTAATGAGGAAACAAGCCCTTCTGCAGTTTTTGAAAACTGCTCAGGAACTATTAAAATACAATTTTTGCCATCTTCGGCAAATTCTTTAATTTTATTTAAGATATATGTGGTTTTACCTGTTCCAGATGTGCCTTGTATTAACTGCATTATCTCTACTCCTAACAATAATTAATCTATATATAATAATAGCATAGATTATCTTTTCATTCAAATTAAAATTTATGTGTATTTTTTGAAAAACTAGGCATAATACAATTAAGCGAAAAAACACTATTTTAAAAAAAGGAGATAAAGTTTATGCTTAGTAAAATATTTTTAGCAGTATTAATTATAGGTGGTGTGAACTGGGGGTTAATCGGAGTTTTAAATTTTGACTTAGTTGCCTTTTTATTCGGTGGACAAACATCACTTTTAGCAAAAATAGTTTATAGTTTAGTTGGCGTAAGTGCAATAGCTTGCATACCATCTTTATTTAAAATGGGCGATGGCGAAGATTTAGAGAATAAAGTTTAAAATAAAAAAATAAAGCCTCTTTTGAGGCTTTATTTTTATTTAAAAATTTTTATTTTGCAATAGTGAATAAAACAGTTTCTCCGTTTATGTCCCATTCTTTTGAAACGCCTTCGATTTCTGTGAATACAACAGAAGTCGTTAAAGTGTTTTCTTTTATTTCATCAATATTTTTATTAATTATATTAGCGATATTTTCATTGTTTAAAACAGATAATGTGATCGTGTCTAAAACAAGGAAGTCGGCATCTTTTCTCATTGTTTGAATTTTAGAAATAATTTCTCTAACAAAGCCTTCTTCTTCTAATTCTTTTGTGATATTAGTATCAAGGGCAACAATGATATTATTTGCGCTAACACTTTCAAAACCTTCGGTTTGTTTTGTTTCGATTAGTAAATCATCGCTAGTTAAAACTATATCACCGTCTTTTAATTTTAAAATAATTTCGCCTTTTTCATCAAGCTCTTTTTTAGCCACAGCGCCATTTAATTCGCCTAAAAGTGTTCTGATTTCGCCTAGTTGCTTTCCGTATTTTGGGCCTAGAGTTTTTAATTGAGGCTTAAAATTATAAGAAATATAGCCAGCTTCGTCTTTGATTTCTTCGATTTCTTTAACGTTTAATTCATCGGCTAAAATAGCTTTATAATAATCATTTAATTCTCTATCGGCTTTAATAAATAATTTATTTAAAGGCTGACGATTTTTAATATTAGCTGTGTTTCTTGCGCTTCTAGCTAAAGTTGAAGCATCTTGAACTAACAGCATATCGCTTTCTAAATCTTTATCAATAAAACTTTCATTGCAATTAGGATATGAAGTTAAGTGAATTGAAATAGGAGCGTTTTTATCAAAGTTTACAACTAAGTTTTGGTAAACCTGCTCTGTTATAAATGGAACCATAGGAGCGGCAAGTTTTGAAAGCTCTAAAATACAAGTGTATAAAGTCATATAAGCGTTAACTTTATCTTCATTCATATCTTTTTGCCAAAATCTCTCACGATTTCTTCTAACATACCAGTTTGATAATTCATCAACAAAATTTTGAAGTGCCTTTGTTGATTCTGGAATTTGATAATTAGAAAGGCATAAATCAACTTCTTTTATTGTGCTATTGAGTCTTGAAAGCACCCATTTATCCATAACATTTAAACTGTCTTTATTTAATGAATGTTTACTTGGATCAAATTTATCAATATCAGCGTATAAAACAAAGAACGCATAAACATTCCATAATGTGCCCATAAATTTTCTTTGATATTCAGTAACAGCTTTTCCGTGGAATCTGTTTGGAATCCAAGGAGCAGAATTTGAATAGAAATACCAACGAATTGCATCAGCACCATATACTTCTAATGCTTCAAATGGATCAACTGCATTTCCTTTTGATTTCGACATTTTTTGTCCGTTTTCGTCTTGAACGTGACCTAAAACGATAACATTTTTAAATGGAGCCTTATCAAAAACTAATGTTGAAATAGCTACAAGTGAATAGAACCAACCACGAGTTTGGTCAACGCCCTCAGAAATAAAATCAGCAGGGAATTGAGAAGCGAATAATTCTTTGTTTTCAAATGGATAATGATGCTGTGCAAAAGGCATACTTCCTGAGTCAAACCAGCAGTCGATAACTTCTGAAACTCTGTGCATTTCTTTTTCGCATTTTGGGCAAGAGATAGTCACTTCGTCTATATAAGGACGGTGTAATTCAATATTCTCAGGACAATTTTTAGACATTGATTTTAATTCTTCAATGCTTCCAATTGAGTGATAATGACCGCAATCACATTCCCAGATATTTAAAGGAGTTCCCCAGTATCTATCACGAGAAATACCCCAGTCTTGAACATTTTCAAGCCAAGAGCCAAATCTTCCTTTACCAATAGAGTCAGGAATCCAATTTATAGTGTTGTTATTAGCAATTAATCTATCTTTAACCTTTGTCATTTCGATAAACCAAGAATCTCTTGCGTAGTAAATTAATGGTGTATCACATCTCCAGCAATGTGGATAGCTATGCTCAAATTTAGGACTAGAGAATAATTTTTTATTTTCTCTTAAATCTTTTAAAATTTCTTCATCGGCAGTTTTACAAAAAACGCCTTCCCATTTAGTGTCAGCTGTCATTTTGCCGGCTGCATCAACATATTGGATAAATGGAAGTTTATATTTTCTACCAACTTGGTTATCGTCTTCACCAAAGGCTGGAGCTATATGAACAATGCCAGTACCATCTGATAAAGTTACATAATCTGCACAAGTTACAAAGAAGGCTTTTTCGCCGCCCTTATAAAAATCCCATAATGGAACGTATTCTTTATGTTCTAAGTCACTGCCTTTCATTTCGCTTAAGATTTCATATTTATCTTCGCCTAAAACAGTATCACATAAAGATTTTGCCATATAGTAAACATCTTCATTTTCATATTTAACTTTAACATAATCAAACTCAGGGTTTACGCATAAAGCAAGGTTTGAAGGAAGAGTCCAAGGTGTAGTTGTCCAAGCTAAGAAATAAGCATCTTCGTCTTTTACTTTGAATTTTGCAATAGCCGAACGCTCTTTAACATCTTTATATCCTTGTGAAACTTCGTGAGTTGAAAGAGGTGTTCCACATCTTGGGCAGTATGGAACAATTTTAAAGCCTTTATATAATAAATCTTTATTAAAAATCTCTTTTAAAGCCCACCACTCACTTTCGATATAATTATTATCATAAGTGATGTATGGGTTTTCATAGTCTAGCCAGTAGCCAACAGTGTCAGAAAAATCTTCCCACATGCCTTTGTATTTCCAAACGCTGTCTTTACATTGATTGATAAAAGGCTCTAAGCCATATGCTTCGATTTGGTCTTTTCCGTTTATCCCAATTAATTTTTCCACTTCCAGTTCAACTGGTAAACCATGTGTATCCCAGCCGGCTTTTCTTGGAACATAATTACCTTTCATTGTTTGATAACGAGGGAATAAATCTTTAATAACCCTTGTTAAAACGTGGCCTATATGAGGCTTTCCGTTTGCAGTAGGAGGCCCTTCATAGAATGTGAATTGTTTGTCTGTGTTTAGTGCGGTTTCATTTGATTTTTCAAAAACTTTATTTTCTTTCCAAAGCTCTTCAACAGCTTTTTCACGAGATACAAAGTTTAAATCATTTGGTACTTTGTTGTACATAAAATTAAAATCCCTTTCTTTTTAAAAAAGTATGCTGGTAGAAAAAAGAGTATAAAAAAATCTTGCCCTACAAAATAGGACAAGATAAAACTTGCTTTTATTTTTATATAAATATATAAAAATTTAAACCACCTATTCCAACATACAAATATATGTCTTTCCAATAACGGTGAAATACCGGCACAGCTTAATAATAAAAAATGTTCAGCCTGCAGCTCCAAAGTGATATTCATTTAGTCTTTACTTTTATACGGCTCACACCAACCCGTATTCGCTCTTAATTTCTAGTGGCTAAATTACTCGTCTTTTTCATAGCTTTTTAATGATAAATTATCTAAAGTTAAGAATAATATATTTTATATAAAAAGTCAAGTTTTTTTAAGTTTTATCATATATTTCATAATCTTCATTTAATAAAAAACTTTTAACATCTTCAAAAATTTCAACAGATTTAAATTTGATTTGTATATCATCATTATTTATAAATTCATTAACATCTTTGTTTTCATATTTTTCATTATCAATTTCACACGCCATTGAAACGCATAAACTAGGATAAACCACGCACCACCAGTTATTTCCTTTTGCTTCTCCTAAGCGAACGGTTAAAGCTGGGTATTCGCCTTGTGGCAAAGTGAAATCTTCATAAGATGTTGTTTCAAAATAAAAATTCTCAACAGAAATTGTGGCGGTGTAAGGGATATCTTTTTTTATTAAATAATCATTCACCTTACTTTGGATTAATTCAAGATTATCGTTTGCAGTATTTATAGCACTATCAATGTTTTCGCTATCAGCTATAATTTCGCTTGAAAGCACTAATATTTCATCTCTAATTAATAATTTAATATTCTGGTCGTACTCGCTGTTTGAATTTGCGATTATATGTAAACGCAAAGTTTCACTGCGAACAGCGTGGGCTGTTAAATTTGTTTGTAAAAATAGGCTTATTATAACCGATAATATAAGGCCTAAAAAAACGCTTATCTCTAATTTTTTCATCTAAAAAATTCCTTTCAAGGTAAATTGTGGTATATTTTAAAGTATGGGATAAAAATTTTATTTTATTCAATTTTAAATATTTTAAAGGTTATACTTGACATTTTTTACTAGCTATGGTAGAATACTAAAAGCAATAAAGCAGTAACAGTTATGCTACTCACCTTGCCTTGCAACGCAGAGCGGGTCAATATAAAAAACTCAATTTAAGCAGAAATGCTTATTTATCGTTTGTTATTTTGGCATGGGACTGTTTGTACCGTGCTTTTTATTTGCTTAAAAACAAAACTTAAAATATGGAGGTGCTTTATCATTAGTACAAAAAAAGAGCTTGAAATCAACGAAGAAATTCGTGATAAGGAAATTAGAGTTATAGGAGCAGATGGCTCACAGCTTGGGATTATGTCTTCTCAAAATGCATTAAAACTTGCAGAAGATGCAAATTTAGACTTAGTTAAAATTGCGCCAACTGCAGCCCCACCGGTTTGCCGAGTGATGGATTACGGTAAATTCCGTTTTGAGCAACAGAAAAAGGAAAAAGAGAACAAGAAAAACCAAAAGGTAGTTGATACAAAAGAAGTTAGACTTTCTATTAACATCGATACAAATGACTTTAATACTAAACTTAATCAAGCTAAGAAATTTTTAAAAAGTGGTGATAAAGTTAAGGTAAGTATCCGTTTTAGAGGAAGAGAAATGGCTCACTCAAAACTTGGCCTTGAAGTTATGAACAGATTCGCTGAGCAAATATCAGAAAACGGAACTATCGAAAAACCTGCAAAGCTAGAGGGTAGAAGCATGCAAATGTTTATAAACCCTGTGAACAACAAATAATAGGAGGAAAAACTTTTATGAAAAAGTACAAAATTAAAACTCACTCAGGTGCGAAAAAAAGATTTAAACTAACAAAAAACGGCAAAGTTAAAAGAGGTAAAGCATTTAGAAGCCATATCCTTACTAAAATGTCTACAAAAAGAAAAAGAAACCTTAGAAAAGGCGGCTACGCTGATAAAACTAACTCAAAAGCAATCAAACTTATGCTTCCATACGCTTAATTTAAAAGCTGTAGCATAAACAACATATTAATTTTAGAATTTTAAAAGGAGATATATAATGGCACGTGTTAAAGGCGCGATGATGACTCGCAAAAGAAGAAAGAAAACACTAAAACTTGCTAAAGGCTACTGGGGAGCAAAAAGCAAGCACTTTAAAATGGCAAAACAACAAGTAATGAAAAGCGGTAACTACGCTTTTATCGGTAGAAAACAAAAGAAAAGAGATTTCCGTCGTCTATGGATTACTAGAATTTCTGCGGCTGTTAAAATGCACGATATGAACTATTCAACATTTATGAATGGATTAAAAAAAGCTGGAATCACTCTAAACAGAAAAATGATTTCAGAAATGGCTATCCACGATGCAGCAGCATTTAAAAATCTTGTAGAAGCAGCTAAAAAAGCTCTTTAATTTATACTTATAAAACGCTCTAGCACTTTTAATGTGTTAGGGCGTGTATTTGTATTTAAGAGCAAAAAAATCAATAGAAAATCGCTAAATTCTTTTAATTTTTTGAAGATTTTAGCGGCTATATATTGTACATAATACTTATTAATAAGGAGAAAATGATTTTATAAATGTGTTTAAATAGCATTTAAAAATATTTTTAAGATTGTTTAAAAATTAAATGGAGATAATTAAAAGTAGGGATAATCCTAAAATTAAATATGCAGTTAAATTATCAAAAAGCGCTTCTTTTAGAAACGATGAGGGAATGTTTTTTGCTTCTTCAAAAAAGATTGTAAATGATTTAATTAGTTATAATTTTAAAATTAAATATTTGTTTTTATCTCTTGATGAGTATGAAAAATTAGAAAATGATGATATTAAAGATAAAGCATTTGTTATAACAAATGAAGTGGAAGAAAAATTAAGCATTGATAAATCTTCTCAATCGCATTATGCTGTTTTTGAAATGAAAAAAGAAAATGTGAATGATGTTTTTTTAAAAGAAAAACTTTTAATATTAGAAGATTTGCAAGATCCACAAAATGTTGGTGCTATAATGCGTACAGCCTTAGCCTTTGGATTTAAAGATATCATTATCAGCGATAAAACAGCCGATATATATTCACCAAAGGTTTTAAGAAGTAGTATGACGGCTAGTATAAAACTAAATGTTTATAAAGTAAAAGATTTTGAAAAATTAGTAAAAGATTTACATAAAAATTCTTTTACAACTATTGCCGCCTGCCTTGAAGGGGCAAAAGATTTAGAAGAAATAGAAATACAAGCAATAGATAAAACGGCCCTTTTTATTGGCAATGAAGGAAATGGACTATCAAATAAAATTTTAGATAATGCAAAACTAAAAGTTAAAATCCAAATGGAAAAAGATATCGAATCTTTAAATGCTGCAGTGAGCGCTGCAATATTAATGTGGGAGTTTAAGTAGATGGAAGTTTATAATATTTGGCTTTCGATGTGTCTTGGGGTGGCAATAAAAAATGCTCAAGATATAATTAAAATTGATTTATCGCCAAAAGAAATTTTTGAAAACAAAGAGAATTTAGAAAAACACAGCGTCTTTACAGAAAATCAACTGCAAAATTTAAAAAACATTAATTTAAACCATGCGCAAAACATTTTAAAAATTCATAATGAAAATAATATTAAAAGCATAAATTATAAAGATGAAAATTATCCTGATAATTTAAAAGAGTTAATAGATATGCCATTAGTTTTATTTTATAAAGGTGATATCAATTTAATAAATAATAAAAATATCGTTGGGATAATTGGAACAAGAAAACCAGACAGAAATGGAATAAAGCTTGCAGAAGAAATCGCAAGCGAACTATCGCAAAAAGGTGCAGTTATTTTATCTGGGCTTGCCCAAGGAATAGATAGCCTTTCTCAAAAAGCAGCACTAGAAAAAAATAAAAAAGTTATTGGAGTTGTGGGGCTCCCTTTAAATGAATACTACCCAAAGGCTAATAGAAATCTGCAAGAAGATATAGCAAAAAACGGTCTTGTTATTTCTGAAGTTGCGGCAACTCAAAACATAATTGATAATAAATATATATTCGTTCAAAGAAATAGGTTAATAGCTGCAATAGGAAAAGCTTTAGTTTTAATTCAAGCTAAAATCCCAAGCGGAACTGCAACAACGATAAATTTTGCAATAGAACTTGGTAAAGAAGTGTTCACTGTTCCAGGCTCGGTTTTTGATGAAATGATGGAATTTAATAATCATTTACTAAGCGAGGGTATAGTTAGGTGTACAATAAAAGCTAAAAATATTTTAGACGTTTTAGATATTAAAAAAGAAGATATACAAAAACCAGAGAAAAACGAAAATCTATCAGAACTAGAAATAAAGATTTTAAATGAGATAGGAGATAAAACTCTTACTGCAAATCAGCTATTTCAAAATTTAAAAATTCCAATGCCAGTTTTAAAAGCTATGCTTACAAAACTTGAAATGGACGGACTAGTGAAACAGCAAAGTTTTGGAGTTTATTATAAACTTTAAAACATAAAGATATATAAAGTAAGGATAAAATTTATGCGATTAACTGCATAAAAAATTAAAAGTAGAAAGGGATACGATATGTCAAAATTAGTTATAGTGGAATCGCCTGCAAAAGCAAAAACCATAAAAAAATATTTGGGCGAAGATTATGAAGTTATCGCTTCAATGGGGCATATAAGAGATTTACCAAAAGGGCAAATCGGAATAGATGTAAATAATAATTTTAAGCCAAGGTATATAAATATTCCAGGGAAAACAAAACTTATAAAAGAATTAAAAACCTTAGCTAGCCATAGCGAAGAAGTATTCCTTGCAACCGACCCTGATAGAGAGGGCGAGGCTATTTCTTGGCACTTAGCCCATATTTTAAAATTAGACACAGAAAAACAAAATCGTGTTACCTTTGGTGAGATTACTAAAAAAGGTGTCACCGATGGTATGAATAATAAAAGAACATTAAATATTGATTTAATAAACGCACAGCAAGCAAGAAGACTTTTAGATAGAATAGTGGGCTATAAAATTTCTCCGTTTTTATGGGAAAAAATAAAAGGCGGACTATCAGCAGGGCGTGTTCAATCTGTTGCGGTTAAATTAATAGTTGATAGACATAAAGAAATCGAAAAATTTATTCCAGAAGAATACTGGAATATAGAAGCTCTATTGTTAGCGGCAGGACAAGCAAAAAAAATTAAAGCAAAATATCACTCAACAAATGGCAAAAAAGAAACAGTTACAAACGGCGAGTGGGCACATAAAATAAAAGAGGAAAGCGAAAAAGCTGGATTTGATATTACAAAAATTTCAACTGGCGAAAGAAAAAAAGCGCCAGCGCCTCCTTTTATAACTTCTTCTTTGCAACAAGAGGCATCAAGAAGACTAGGATTTACAGCACTTAGAACAATGAGAGCGGCTCAAACTTTGTATGAGGGTGTTGATATTCAAGGCATTGGAACTATAGGACTAATAACTTATATGAGAACCGACTCTTTAAGAATTAGCGATGAAGCGGCAAATGAAGCAAAGCAATTTATAGTTGATAAATATGGCGAAAAATATATCCCAACTCAAAAAAGAGCCTACAAAACAAAAAATAATGCGCAAGATGCCCATGAAGCTATAAGACCAACGAATGTTAGAATCACTCCTGAAAAAGCGTATAATTCTTTAAGTGGTGACGTTGCAAAATTATATAAACTAATTTGGGAAAGATTTACAGCTAGTCAAATGGCAGACTGTATTCAGCAAACAGTTAGCGTTGATTTAACAGCAGGCGAGCATTTATATAAAGCATCTGGCTACACTGTTTTATTTGATGGTTTTACAGCTTTATACGAAGAGGCAGAAGACGAGAAAAAAGAAAAAGAAACTGCACTTCCAGAACTTGAAAAGGATACAAAACTAAAACTAAAAGAAATAGAAGCTCTGCAAAAATTTACACAGCCACCAGCAGAATACACAGAGGCTAGTTTAATTAAAGCGATGGAGGAAAACGGAATTGGTCGTCCGTCAACATATGCCCCAACTATTCACACGATTATCGATAGAGGCTATGTTGAAAGAAATCAAAAGAAGTTAACGCCAACTGTTTTAGGGATAACTATAAACGATGTTTTAGTTGCACAATTTAAAGATATTGTAGATTTAAAATTCTCAGCTACTATGGAAGAACGTCTTGATGAAATAGAAGATGGAAAACAAATCTGGACAGACGTTTTAAGAGATTTTTATGATATCTTAATTCGTGATTTAGAAAAAGCTGCAAAAGATATGGAAGGCAAAAAAGTTGAACTTCCGCAAGAATTTTCAGATGAAGTTTGCGAAATTTGCTCAAAACAAATGCTAATTAAATCAGGTAAATTTGGAAAATTCTTAGCTTGTAGTGGTTTTCCAGATTGTAAGCACACAAAGAGAATAGTAAAATATGCTCCTGGATTTTGTCCAGTTTGTGGAGGGAAAATCCTAGCTTTACAAAGTAAACGTGGTATGAGTTTCTATGCCTGCGAAAATTCAAGCGAATGCAAATTCATGTCTTGGGAAATGCCAACAGAGAAAAACTGCGAAGTTTGCGGTAAAACAATGTTTAAAAAATCAACAAAAGATGCAAAAGAACATTGCGTAAATCCAGAGTGTAAAAACTACATTCCATTTCCAGCTCCAAGAAAATCTAAAAAGAAGATAGAAGAAGAAAAATTAGCTAAAGAAAAGTTAGAAAACAAAGAAAATAAAGATGAAGCTGTAAAAGAAGAAAAACCAAAAACAGCTAAAGCTACAAAGAAAAAGCCGACAACATCTAAAAAGAAAAAAGAAGATTAGGCTTTGAAAGGAAAAAAATTAGACTATGCAAAATCAAAAAACAGTTAAAATCATAGGTGCAGGCCTTGCAGGTAGTGAAGCGGCATATTTTTTAGCAAACAAGGGGATAAAGGTTGAGTTATATGAGCAAAAACCAATTAAACTTTCTCCAGCACACACAAATGAAAATTTTGCAGAGCTAGTTTGTTCTAACAGTTTAAAAAGTTTAAGAGAAGATTCTTCTCAAGGAATGCTAAAAAATGAAATGGAGCATTTCTCATCAATTATTTTACAAACAGCGAGAAACAATAGCGTTCCAGCAGGTGGGGCACTCGCTGTTGATAGAGATGAATTTGCAAAAGAAATAACAGAAAAAATTAAAGCGCACAAAAACATAACAGTTATAAGTGAAGAAGTTTTAAAAATTGATGTTGATGAATTAACTATTATAGCCTCAGGGCCTTTAACAGATGGCGATTTATATAAAAACATTGAAAAACTTTGCGGAAATTATATGTCGTTCTTTGATGCAGCAGCACCAATTATAACAGCAGATAGCATTGATTTTGATAAAGTTTTTGCAGCTTCAAGATATGGAAAAGGGGAAGATGATTATCTAAACTGCCCTTTTAATAAAGAAGAATACGAAACTTTTCACACAGAGCTTGTTAATGCACAAAGATCAGAACTTCATGGATTTGAAAAAGAGATTAAAGTTTATGAAGGGTGTATGCCTGTTGAAATAATGGCAAAAAGAGGTCCTGAAACTCTAAGGTTTGGCCCGATGAAACCAGTTGGATTAAGAGATCCAAAAACAGATAGGCGCCCATGGGCAAATCTGCAACTGCGAAGTGAAAATAAAGAGAAAACTTTATATAATTTAGTTGGATTTCAAACAAATCTAAAATTCGGTGAGCAAAAAAGGGTGTTTAGGTTAATCCCAGGTCTTGAAAATGCCGAGTTTGTAAGATATGGAGTTATGCACAGAAACTCATTTATTAATTCACCAAAACTTTTAAATATCACTTTAAATTTAAAAGAATATGAAAATATTTATTTTGCAGGGCAGATAACTGGTACTGAAGGATACTGCGAGAGTAGTATGTGTGGACTACTTGCGGCATACTTTGTATGGGCAAAACTTACAGATAGAGAAATTCAAATCCCAAGCGAAAACACAATGAGTGGTGCTTTATTAAGGCATTTAGTAAAAGAAAATAAAGATTTTCAGCCAATGGGTGCAAATATGGGAATACTACCAAGTTTACAAACTCATATAAGAGATAAAAAAGAAAGATATATGCAATTAAGTTTAAGAGGCAAAGAAGATATTAAAAAAATTAATTTAGACTAAAATCGTGTTTTATAAAAAGTAAGATAATAAAAAGAGTAGCTTTAGAAAATAGGTTAATAAAATTTAGAATATTTATTTTTTATAAAAATTGTTTAGCAAGTAATTGCCATATATTAAACAATAAATGGTAAAACATTTGAAACTAGGCTTATAGAAAGGAATTATTAAAATGAAAATAATTATAGACGCTTTTGGTGGCGATAATGCCCCATTATCAAATTTAAAGGGTGCTGCTAGCGCTGCTGAAGAATATGGAGTTAATATTTTAGCAGTTGGTGATGTTAAAAAAATGCAGGACTGTTTAAAAGAAAATAATATTTCAAGCGAAAATATAGAATTTTTACAGGCAGACGACGTGTTTGATATTGAAGAAGATCCAGCAGACATCGTTAAAAAAAGAGAAACAACTTCACTTCACGTTGCCCTAAAGGCATTAAGCGAAGGTAAAGGAGATGCTTTAGTTTCAGCAGGTTCTACTGGTGCTTTAGTTATGGGTGCAACATTTATTGTTAAAAGAATTAAAGGCTGTAAAAGACCAACTATTGCAACTGTTGTTCCTTGTGCTAATCCAAAAGGGTTTTTATTAGTGGACAGCGGCGCAAATACAGTTGTGCGCGCTGATATGCTAAATCAATTTGGAACAATGGGCTCTATTTACATGGAGAAAGTTGCAAATATTCCATCTCCAAAAGTTGCTTTATTAAATAATGGCTCAGAAGAAACAAAAGGAACAGACGTTCACATAGAAGCACATCAATTATTAAAACAAAATAAAAACATAAACTTTATTGGAAATATCGAGGCAAGATATGTTTTAGATGATGTTGCAAACGTTGTTGTAGCTGATGGTTTTTCAGGTAATATCACTTTAAAAGCTGTTGAAGGCGTTGCATTATTTGTAAATAAAGAATTAAAAAGAATGTTTAAATCTTCACCATTAACTATGCTAGCGGCTGTTTTTATGAGCGGACAGTTAAAAGGATTTAAAAAGAAATTCGATTATAAAGAAACAGGTGGAGCATTTGTTTTAGGGATTTCAAAAGCTGTTATTAAAGCACACGGCTCAAGTGATGATGTTGCTATTAAAAACGCAATAAGACAAGCGAAAACATATGTTGATAATGATGTGTCTACTTTAATTGAAGCGTCCCTAGCTACACCTAAAACAGACGAAGTTTAATTTTAAATATAAAATTAAAGAAAGGGTTAGGCTTACTAATGAACAAATTAGAAAAAAACATAGGCTACAATTTTAAAAATCAAAATATTTTAAAACTTGCCCTAACTCATTCTTCTTTTGCAAATGAAAATAAGAATAATGAATATAATGAGCGATTAGAGTTTTTAGGCGATGCTGTTTTGCAATTAGTTACAAGCGAAAAACTTTATAATGAAAATAAAGATATGTCTGAAGGTAATATGAGTAAGCAAAGAGCAGGGCTTGTTTGCGAAGATGCACTTGCAAGATATGCTAGCGAAATAGATTTAGGCGATTTTTTACTTCTTGGAAAAGGCGAAGAACATTCAGGCGCAAGAAAAAGAGCCTCAACTTTAGCAGACGCTTTTGAAGCTTTAATCGGAGCGATATTTTTAGATTCAGACATTGAAGATGCTAAAAAATTTATACTTAGATTTTTAGATAAAGCAAATATAACAATAGTTGATTTTAAAACACTGTTGCAAGAGATTATTCAAAAAAATCCAGGTGAAAAATTAAGCTATCAAGTTAAAGAAGAAAAAGGCCCAGACCATGATAAGGAATTTGTAGTTTCGGTTTTACTAAATTCAAATGAGATAGGTCAAGGCGAGGGTAAAAGCAAAAAACAAGCCGAGCAAGCAGCGGCAAAAGAAGCATTAATTTTAATGGGATATAAATTATAAGTTATGATAAAACATAAAAATTTAGCTATTTTTATACCACACGAGGGCTGTATTAATGATTGCAGTTTTTGTAATCAGAGAAAAATTAGCGGACAAGAAATATCTGTAACAAAAGATGAAGTATTTAATATATGCGATGAATTTTTGCCAAAAGAAAATGCTCAAAATTTTGAAATAGCTTTTTTTGGCGGTAGTTTTACAGCGATAAATAGAGATTATATGATCTCGCTTTTAGAAACTGCAAATGAATTTATTAAAAAAAATAGAGCGAATGGAATTAGAATTTCAACTCGCCCAGATGCGGTTAATAAAGAGATTTTAGATATATTAAAAAAATACAACGTTACAAGTATTGAACTTGGCGCTCAAAGTATGCAAGATGAAGTTTTGTTTTTAAATAAACGTGGACACACTGAAAATGATGTTTACATAGCATCAAAATTAATTAAAGAATATGGATTTAGTTTAGGGCTTCAAATGATGACTGGATTATATGGGCAAAAAGATTACTTTGAATTTGCCATAGATACAGCGAATAAATTTATAAAAATAAGGCCAGACACCGTTAGAATTTATCCAACTATAACTTTAAAAGACACCCTATTAGAAACTCTTTATAAAAATGGCAAATATAATCCGCCTTCTTTACAGGAAAGTGTTTTAATTTGCAAAGAAGTTGCAAAAATATTTTTAAAAGAGGATATAAAAATTATAAAACTTGGGCTTCACGCTCAAAAAGGAGTTGAAACTGGATACATAGCAGGGCCTTATCATCCTGCATTTAGTGAATTAGTGTATTCTAAAATTTATTTTGATAGAATAAATGAAAAATTAAAACCTAATAAAAAAGTATACACAGTTTTTGTGCATAAAAACCGCCTTTCACAGGCAAAAGGGCAAAAAAGACAGAATATAAAAGAGTTTGAAAAGCTAGGATATAAAATAGATATTCAGCCAATAGAGATAGATGATTATGATTATATGAAAGTAGTAAGCGAGGAATAAAAGTGTATTTAAAAGCAATTGAATTACACGGCTTTAAGTCGTTTCCAGATAAAACAAGGATAACTTTTGAAAAAGGGATGTCTGCTGTTGTTGGCCCTAATGGCTCAGGGAAAAGTAATATTAGCGATGCTATTCGCTGGGTTTTAGGCGAAACTAGAAGTAAAGAGCTTCGTGGAACAGGCAAAATGGAAGATATAATTTTTGGTGGAACTCAAAAGCGTTCAGCTATGGGGTTCGCTTCAGTTAGCCTTATTTTAGATAATAGCGAAAAGAGTTTTGATTTAGATAGCGATGAAATTGCAGTAACAAGAAAATACTATCGTGGTGGGGATAGCGAATATCAAATAAACTCAAATAAAGTTCGCCTAAAAGATATCTACGAATTATTTTTAGATACAGGGCTTGGTAAAAGCGGATATTCTATTGTTGGGCAAGGTAAAATTAGCGAAATCGTAACGGCAAAACCTGAAAATAGAAGAGAGATATTTGAAGAAGCTTCTGGCATTTCAAAATTTAGATATAAAAAGAATGAAGCTGAAAAAAGCCTTAATAATGCGCAAGAAAATATGACAAGGCTTTTAGATATTCTTCTTAATTTAGAAGAAAGAGTTGAGCCACTGAGAAAAGATAGTGAAAAAGCGAAAAAGTTTTTAGAATTTTCAGAACAGAAAAAAGAAATGGAAATTTCTTTATGGATAGACACCACTGATAAATCTAAAGATTTACTTCGAATAGAAGAAAGAAATTTAGAAATTTTTCATAGCGATTATGAAGAAATTACAAATAAAGTTACTGATAAAGAAAAATACATAGAAGAAAAATATCGCCATTCAAATTCATTACTGCAAAAAAGCGATGAAAATTTGAGTGATATTAGAAGAATAGAAGGCGAAATACTTGAGTTGTCTTCTCAAAAAGCAGTTTTAGAAACACAGCTTTTATATTCAAAAGATAATATAAATTCTTTAAACAATCAGTTGGAGGCGCTAAGCGGACAAGATAGTGATTTTGAAATTCAAAAAAATGAAAAAACGCAAGAAATAAGTAATATAAAACTTGAAATTCAAAATAAAGAAACTGAAAAACTATCTATTGAAACACAGCTATTTAATATCAGCCAAAAAGCAGAAAATCAAGATAAAGAAAAAGCTGAATATTTAGAAAATATAAATACTTATAGCGAAAAAATTCAAAACTCTAAAATAGAGTTTCACTCATTAAAAACGCAAAATGATTCTTTAGTAGAAGGATTAAATAGAGCAAAAACTTTAAAAGATGAGGCGGATGAATTTTTGCAAACTGTTAATAGTCAAGTTGATGATTTTAAACAGTTTATGGATACAGCAACCGACGAAATTCAAAAAAATAGAAATATCAAAAATGGTATTGAATTAAAATTATCAAGAATTGATGAAAAATTAAATGAAATTTCAGATAATATTCAAAAAAATGAAATTCAAAAAAATGATACTCAATCAAGGATAAAACTTTTAACAGATATGGAAAACAGCCTTGATGGTTTTCAGCATTCAGTTAAAAATATATTAACTCGCTCAAAAAATGGGCAGATGCAAGGTATTGAGGGAACTGTTGCGCAATTAATAACTGTTGAAAAAGGATACGAAACTGCTATTGAAATAGCCTTAGGATATGCACTTCAAAATATAGTTGTTGAAAGTGAAGTTCATGCAAAAAGAGGAATTGAATTTTTAAAATCAACTAAAGGCGGAAGAGCTACATTTTTACCTTTAGATAATATTAAACCTTCAAATTTCAATGAAAAACTTCCAGAAAATGCAAGAGTTGCTAGTAGCGTTATAACTGCAAAAGATAAATATAAAAATGTTATATCTTCACTCCTTGGAAGAACAATAATTTCTTCAGATATTAATTCAGCGGCTATTTTAGCAAAACAATTAAATTATAGATATAAAATAGTTACACTAGATGGACAACAACTAAACGTTGGTGGCTCGTTTACTGGTGGTTCTGTATCAAAATCGGCAGGGTTATTTTCAAGAAAAGGCGAAATTGAAAAACTAAAATTAAATTTAGAAGAGATAAATAAAGCGTTTTTAAATTTAGAAGAAGCTCAAAGAAAAACTAAAGACGAAAGCGATTTATTAAAAGCGCAAATAGCTGGCTACGATGCAGAAATCGAAGAATTGCAAAAAGATAAAACAAACGCAGAAATAGAACTTGCAAGACATACACAGCAAAAATCTCAATATGAAAACGCAATTTTAATTCAAGATGATATTATTAAAAATTCAAATATTGCAAAAGAAAACAATGATTTAAGACATAAAGAATTAGAAATTAATATTAAAGAATACGAAGAATTACTAAGTAAAACAAATGAAAATCTTCAAAATATGGGCAGATTTGATGATGAATTAATTTTAAAACAAAGAAATTTAAATGATTCACTTCAAGAAATTAAATTTACGGTTTTAAGATTTGAAAATGATATTCAAATTTTAGAAAACACCATAACCCAAATCGAAAATCAAGCAAGCGATAAACAAAATCAAAAAGACAGTTTAAATAAGCAAATCGAAGATTTAGCAAAAGATTTAGGCGAAAAGGAAACAGGTATAAATGATTCTTTAAATAAAATAACAAGTTTAAAAGAATTAATAGTAAAAAAAGAAGAAGAAAACAAAGAGTTTGCTTTGGAAAGACTTGATATTGAAAAAGAAAGAAATCAAGTTTCAATCGATAATAGACAATTATTCTCTCAAAAAGAAGACTTATCAAAGCAAATAGTTAAACTTGATGAAAAAATAAAATCAATGCAAATTTCTTATGATAATATAGTTGCGGATTTATGGGAAGAATACGAAATGACTATTTTAACAGCGAAAGAAATTGCAAAAGAAGTTGAAAATCCTCTGCAACTTAAAAAGGATTTAGCAGCTGTAAAAGCTAATATCAAAAAGCTAGGCGATGTTAATGTTGGGGCAATTTTAGAGTATAAAGAAGTTTATGAAAAATACACATTCCTAAAAGAGCAATTAGCCGATATAGAAGAAAGTAAAAATCAATTAACTAAATTAATAGCTTCATTAAATGGCGAAATGAAAATTTTATTTTCTGAAAGTTTTGATATTATTAATAAAAATTTCCAAAGTATATTTGTTGAGTTATTCGGTGGCGGTAAGGCGAGTTTAAAATTAACTGATCCTGAAAATGTTTTAGAATCAGGAGTTGAAATCGAGGTTAGTCCTCCGGGTAAAGTTATTAAAAATCTAACATCACTTTCTGGTGGTGAGCAGGCATTAGTGGCTATTTCTGTTTATTTTGGAATACTAGCGCATAATCCATCGCCATTCTGTATATTAGATGAAATTGAAGCGGCTCTTGATGATGTTAATGTTTCAAGATATGCAAATTATTTACATAGAATTTCTGATAGAACCCAGTTCATAGTTATAACACACCGTCGTGGTACTATGGAGGCAGCAGATTTATTATACGGAGTTACTATGCAAGAAGACGGAATTTCAAAACTGATAAAACTAGACGTTAATAATCTTAATACAGATATATTAAATTAAGAAAGGGTGATAACATGAGTTTTTTTAAAAAGATAGCACAGGGACTTAAAAAAACCACGGACAATGTTTTTAATTCAATTACAAACACGATTATTTCATCACCTATAACAGATGAATTATATGAAGAATTATTTGAAGAATTAATTTTAGCAGACGTAGGATATGAAACAAGTGAATTTTTATCTGAGGAATTAAAAAAGCGTGTAAGAAGTAGTAAAGCAAAAGACGGCGAGGAAGTTTTAGCTATTTTAAAAGAGATAATAAAAGAAACTCTAACTGCCGAAAATGAAATGGATTTATCATCTTCACCGAGTGTTATATTAGTTATTGGAGTTAATGGAGTTGGCAAAACTACCTCCATTGGAAAACTTGCTAATTTATATAAAACGCAAAATAAAAAGGTTTTACTAGCTGCAGCCGACACATTTCGTGCAGCAGCTGCAAATCAATTAAATGAATGGGCAACAAGGGCAAATGTTGATATTTTAATAAAAGAGGAAGGAAGAGATCCTGCCTCAGTGGTGTTTGAATCTGTGGAAAAAGCAAAAAATGAAAATTATGATTTAGTTATTTGCGATACAGCAGGAAGACTTCATAATAAAAAAAATCTAATGGAAGAATTATCGAAAATTCGACGTGTTATAACTAAAGCAGATGAAAATGCAAAAGTTGAAGTTTTATTAGTTTTAGAATCTATAACAGGGCAAAATGCAATCAGTCAGGCAAAAGAATTTACAGCGGCTGCAAATGCAACAGGTGTTATTTTAACAAAGCTTGATGGAACAGCAAAAGGCGGTAGTGTTTTATCTATAAAACGCAGTTTAAATATTCCAGTAAGATTTGTTGGAGTAGGGGAAGCGATGGATGATTTAATTCATTTTTCAGCCGAAGATTTTGCAGATGCATTAATTAATTTAAAAGAAACTAGCGAAGAGAATTTAGGAGAATAGAAATGGTTTTTGCAATAGCTACAAATAATAAAAAGAAACTTTTAGAAATAAAAAGAATTTTAGATGAATTTTCATATAGCTATAAAAGTTTAGCCGATTTAGATTTAGATATCGAAATCGAAGAAAATGGAGAAACTTTTGAAGAAAATGCCTATATAAAAGCTAGCACTATTGCAAAAATCACTAATATGCCAACAATAGCAGACGACTCAGGGCTGTCAGTTGATTATTTAAACGGAGCACCAGGAGTTTTTTCTGCAAGATATGCAGGCGAACATGGCGACGATGAGAAAAATAATGATTTAGTTTTGCTAAATTTAAAAGATGTTCCAAAAGAAAAAAGAGGAGCAAAATTTATATCAGCAGTGTGTCTTGCATTGCCAAATGGAGAATACAAAACTTGCGTTGGCGAATGCTCTGGCTATATAGGATTTGAAAGAAAAGGCGAAGGCGGATTTGGATATGATCCATTATTTATGGTGGGGGATAAGAGTTTTGCCGAAATTCAGCCAAAAGAAAAAGATGCTTTAAGCCATAGAGGAAAAGCATTAAATTTACTAAAATTAGAAATTGAAAAATTAAAATAAAAAGGAAAAGAAAAATATGACATCAAAACAAAGAGCGTTTTTAAGAGGACAAGCTCAAAAAATGCAAGCGATATATCAAATAGGAAAACAAGGTATATCTAAAGAATTAATCGAAGGACTTGAAAATTCTTTAAAAGCAAGAGAATTAATTAAGATAAGCGTTTTAGAAACATGCGAATACAATGCAAAAGAAGCAGCAAATATTATTGCAAATGAAATAGAAAACTGCTTTGTTGTTCAAACGATAGGAAGTAAAATAGTTTTGTTTTTGCAAAATGAAAAAGAAACAAAATATGATATAAAGAGCATAAAGTAATTTATTTGCATTCATTTTAAAAGCGAGGAAAGGAATGTATATGTTATGAATATTTTATTATTTGGGGGAGCGTTCGATCCAGCTCACGAAGGGCATAAACAAATTTTACAACTTGCTAAAATGCACAAAAACTATGATAAACTTATTATTATCCCAACGGCAACACCAGGACATAAAGAGGGGTGTAATGTTCCGTATGTTATAAGAAAAGAATTTGCAAGATTATCTTTTAAAGATATCTTTTCAAATATTGAATTTTCAGATTTTGAATACTTGCAACTTGGTGAAAAAAGCTATAGTTATTTAACTTTAAGACATCTTAAAAAAAGATATCCTTATGCAAAATTCACTTTTTTAATCGGACAAGATCATATTGATTATTTAAAAGAGTGGAAAAATTACGAAGAAGTAATTAAAAGCACATCGTTTTTAGCTTTTTTAAGAGAAGATTTTAGTGAAAAAACAAAAACAGCACTTGAAGATTTAAAAAAAGATGGAGCACAAATAGAACTTATTAAAAATAATCCAATTATTATTTCCTCTAGCGAAATTAGAGATAATATTAATAGCGAAGATATAAAAAAATATGTCGATGAAGATGTTTTAAATTTAATTAATAAATATGATTTGTATTCTCAAAATAAGGAAAAGCAACTATTTGGCACTATAAATTTATTATTAAATTTAATAATGGATAAAAAAAGAAAAGACCACACGCTAAATGTTGCAGAGTTTTCTGTAGAGCTTTCAAAAAAGCATAATGTGGATATTAAAAAAGCAGAAATTGCAGCCCTACTTCACGATATTAATAAAAGAATTAGCGAAGAAGAAATGCTTAAAAGGTGTTATGAGGGCAGCATAAAAAATTTAAGTAAGGATAAGCCTTTTAAAACATTGCATGGATTTGCAGGTGCAGATTTTTCAAAAAGAGAGCTTAAAATATTAGATGAAGATATTTTATGGGCAATAAAAAGCCACACTTGTGGCAGACCTTTTATGTCGAATTTAGAAAAAGTTATATACTTATCGGATATGCTTTCAAAAGAAAGACAGTTTTTAGAAAAAGAAGAGCTTATAAAATTAAGTTATGAAGATTTAGATAAAGCAATGCTAAGAGGACTAGAATTATCTATGGAATGGCTAGTAGAAAGAAATAAAGACTTAGATGAAGATAGCATAGCGGCATTTGAATATTTTAAAACTCTTGTGAATAAAGGAGAAAAGTAAATGAGTGAAAAGCAAAACCCTAAAAAGAAAAGAAAAGCAAAAAAGAATAAAGGCTTAAAAATACTTTTTAGTATAGCTGTTGTTATTTTAATAGGTGCATTTGCAGTTAATACATATATAAGCTCTTTATACACTGAAGGTGAGGCAGTTCCAGAAATATACATAACTCCAGATGAAGTGAAAGATGATGTTATCAATATTTTAGTTTGCGGAATAGACTATGAAGAAGGCAGAACAGATGGGCTTACTGATGTTATAGTTTATGTTACATTAGATGTTGTTAATAATAGAATTTCAGCACTGCAAATCCAAAGAGACACCTTCATGGGACACGATGTTCCAGGAACTGGGAAAATTAATGGAGTGTATTCTGCGGGTGAAGAAGAAGAGCCGGTAATAAATTTAATTAAAGTTTTGAGTGAAAAACTAAGCTTACCTGTTGATCATTATGTAACTTTAGATATGGAAGCTTTTATTGATGTTGTGAATGCTTTAGAAACTGAAATTGAAATGTATGTACCGTATCCAATAATTTTATTAAATCAAGAAACAGGCGAAGAAGAAGTTTTATACGCAGAGCCTGGCAAATATATAATGGACGCAAACACAATAGAGTTAGTTGTAAGAAATAGAAACTACACAGGCTCAGCGGACACAAAAAGAGCAGAAGTGCAAGGATATTTTTACACAGCGTTAATTCAATATTTTATTGAAGATTTAGGAATTGATGACTTTTTTAAGATAATGACAAGATTTACAAACCGTGTTACAACAGATATGGAATGGACAAGAGTTTACTCACTTGCAAACTTTGCATTCACAGTGCCATATGAAAATATGACTCTAATAACTCCAACAGTTAGTGGCGGATTATATGAAACAGCGCCGGGAACGAGCTATGAAAGTATAGCTATTTTAGAAGTTGTTCCAGAAGAATGGGAAGCAATATTTAATGAATACTTTACATTCTACGCACCAATAACGGCAGCGGATTTAGAAATTTCAAACTGGACAGATGGACCATTACTACAAGATTATGGCATAGTGCCATCAGAAATTAGAACAATACAAGAATTAGTAGCAAGCACAGAATAAGTGCTTTTAAGAAAGGGAATTATATGAACGGATTAGAATTATCAAAAGCAATTTACAAAGCTTTAGACGATAAAAAAGGAATGGATATTAAAATAATTAAAATTGAAGATTTAACAGTGGTAACAGATTATATCGTTATCGCAACTGGTAATTCAACTACTCAAGTTAGAGCATTAGCAGAAGAAGTTGATTTTCAAATTGAAAGAGATTTAAATATTAAGCCATCAAGAG
Source organism: uncultured Oscillospiraceae bacterium (assembly GCA_964369915.1). Taxonomy (GTDB): domain Bacteria; phylum Bacillota; class Clostridia; order Oscillospirales; family Ruminococcaceae; genus RGIG3102. The sequence continues at coordinate 48,961 of CAYJGG010000007.1, forward strand.
TTGAAGGATATGACACAAAAAACTGGATTTTAGTAGACTATGATACAGTTATCTGCCATGTTTTTCATCCAGAAGCTAGAGAATACTATAATTTAGATAAATTATGGGCAGACGGCGAAGAAGTTGTGATGGATTAATTTTAGCGTGAAAATATGCTAGATAAAACTCGATAAACGCAGATAAAAAATTTTATTTTTTAAAACTGCTTTATGTTAAAGAGATTAAAAAAAGCCAATATTTTAATTGATATTGGCTTTTAGGGAAAATTGAGAAATAATTAGGATTTATTCAAGGGGAAAGGATTAAATTTACTATGAAATACGATTTTAGCGCCATTGAAAGTAAATGGCAAAAGGTTTGGGATGATGAAAAAACATTTAAAACTTCTACAGACTACTCTTTACCTAAATTCTATGGGCTTATAGAATTTCCATATCCATCAGGGGCAGGATTACACGTTGGGCATCCTCGCTCATACACAGCTATGGATATCATTTCAAGACAAAAACGCCTAGAAGGATTTAATGTTTTATATTCAATGGGTTGGGATGCTTTTGGACTTCCAACAGAAAACTTTGCTATAAAAACTGGGATTCATCCAGAAAAAGTTACAGCGGATAATGTGGCAAGATTTAAAAGCCAATTAAAAGCTATCGGTCTTTCTTTTGACTGGGATAGAGAAATAAACACAACAGATAAAGATTACTATCGCTGGACACAATGGATATTCTTGCAATTATATAAACATGGGCTTGCTTATAAAAATGAAATGGCTGTTAACTGGTGTACAAGCTGTAAAGTTGTTTTAGCGAATGAAGAAGTTGTTAATGGAGTTTGCGAAAGATGTAATGGCGAAGTTACAAGAAAAGTTAAAAGTCAGTGGATATTAAAAATAACAGAATACGCAGATAAATTAGTTGATGATTTAAGCGAAGTTGATTTTATTGATAGAGTTGTTGCACAGCAAACAAACTGGATTGGCAGAAGTACAGGCATGCAGTTAAAATTTAACACAACTCAAAATGATATCCTAGAAGTTTACACAACTCGTGCCGACACAATTTATGGCGCAACATATATGGTTATCTCGCCAGAACATAAAATTTTAGAAAAATGGAAAAATAATATTTCAAACTTCGATGAATTAATGACTTATGCAGAAGTTGCAGCTAAAAAATCAGATTTAGAAAGAACAGAACTATCTAAAGAAAAAACAGGTGTTGAGATTAAAGGCGTTAAAGCTATTAATCCAGCTACTAATAAAGAAATTCCTATATTTATTTCAGATTATGTACTTGCAACATACGGAACAGGCGCTATAATGGCAGTTCCAGGGCACGATGAAAGAGACTGGGAATTCGCAAAAGCGTTTAATCTTCCAATAGTCGAAGTTGTTTTAGGTGGGGATATAGAAAAAGCAGCACACACTGATTCAGCAACTGGGATTATGACAAATTCGGATATATTAAACGGATTACAAGTGCCAGAAGCTAAAATTAAAATAGCAGAATTCTTAAAATCAAAAGATTTAGGCGAAGAAAAAACTAATTATAAACTACGTGACTGGATTTTCTCTCGTCAAAGATATTGGGGCGAGCCTATTCCAATGGTACACTGTGAAAAATGCGGCTGGCAACCAATCGATGAAAGCGAATTACCGCTAGTATTGCCAGAACTTAGTGATTTTGAGCCAACAGAAGAAGGCGAAAGCCCACTAGCAAGACTTACTGACTGGGTGAACACTACTTGCCCTTGCTGTAAAGGAAGCGCAAAAAGAGAAACAGATATTATGCCACAATGGGCAGGATCTTCTTGGTATTTTATTCGTTATGTTGATCCTAAATGCACATCAGCTATCGCTTCAAACGAAGAAATGAACTACTGGCTACCAGTCGACTGGTATAACGGCGGTATGGAACATACAACACTTCATTTACTATACTCACGTTTTTGGCATAAATTTTTGTATGATATCGGCGCTGTTCCTTGCAAAGAACCGTATAAAAAGAGAACTAGTCACGGTATGATTTTAGGAGAAACAGGCGAAAAGATGTCAAAATCTCGTGGAAACGTTGTAAATCCAGATGATATTATAGCTGAATACGGCGCAGACACATTTAGATTATATGAAATGTTTATGGGAGATTTTGAAAAAGCTGCTCCTTGGAGTAATTCATCAATTAAAGGTTGTTCAAGATTTTTAGAGAGAACTTGGAATTTATTAGATATAAAAACAGATGAAAATGAGTTTTCAAAAGAATTAGAAGTGGCATTTAATAAAGCGATTAAAAAAGTTGGGGATGATATAAAATCACTAGGTTTTAACACAGCTATCGCAACTTTGATGAGCTTAATAAATGATATAACTTCAAAAGGAAGCATTACAGATAAAGAATTTAAAACATTTATAACGATTTTAAATCCATTTGCCCCTCATATAACAGAAGAATTATGGCAGTTAGCTGGCTACACAGGACAAATAGCAGAAATGAAATGGCCAGAATTTGATGAAAGCAAATGCGTTGATAAAACTGTTGAAATAGCAGTGCAAGTTAATGGCAAAATTAGAGCAAGACTTGTTGTGGAAATGAACTTAGATAAAGATGCAGCTTTAAGTAAAGCAAAAGAAGAAACAAGTGTTAAAGAAGCAATTAATGGAAAAACAATTATTAAAGAAATAGTTGTTCCTAATAAACTTGTAAACATTGTTGTTAAATGATAAAATTCCCCTTGACAATGCAAGGTGAAATCAGTATAATTGTTATGTAGTCTTAATTTTAGATTAGACGAAAAATCTAAGCTTTGAAAGCGTTGGGAGTGAATAGTAAATGTCAGAAATCAGAATTAAAGATAATGAATCATTAGATTCAGCACTTCGTCGCTTTAAGCGTTCATGTGCAAAATCAGGCGTTCTTGCAGAAGTTCGTAAACGTGAGCATTATGAAAAACCTTCAGTAAAAAGAAAGAAAAAAGCTGAAGCTGCTCGTAAGCGCAAATTTAAGTAATTTAACTTTAAACGAAGCTGTTTTTTACAGCTTCGTTTTTTGTTGTAAAATAATTCATTATTAATTATAAAAGATGCCTATAAAAAAATTAATGCCGATTTTCAAAAGAAAATCGGCATTTTAGTATGTAAAAAAATAGCTCAGATATATAAATTAGAAAGCAATCAAGGAATTAGGATAAGGCAATGATATTTACTATATTTTATAAAGCAATTTTTAATTATTTTTATTTTAGAATAAATCAGTTAATAATTTTGCAAGAATTTTTGTGGCGTAGCTTTTATATTTATCAGGGGGATAAATTAAAGATAAATCAACAAAAACTCCTTCATTTCCAATTTTTAAATAATATTCATTATTTTCATTAACTTTGCAAGAGTTATAAGTAAAAGCAAGTCCAAGCCCTTGCCTTGCAAGGCTAGAAGCAAAAAATGCTGTAAGATTTTCATTTAAAACAGGAGGCGATAAATCGTGTTCTTCAAATAAATTTCTTGCAATCGCTCCTAAAACTTTATTAGGTCCTGAAAGTAAAAAAGGAGAATTGTTTAAATGTTTTGGCTGAATAATCATTTGATTGTTTATAAATTCAACTTTTTCTAAGATTTCATCTTCATTTGAACATATAATTAAAACCTCATCTCGCATAATGTTTTCAACGAATATACTATTATCGTTTTCACTAGCGGCAATTAAAGCCACATCAAGTTCGCCTTTTGCAATTTTAAGTTTTAATTCATGGCTATCAGCTTCATAAATTTTCACTTCGATTTGAGGGTATAACTTATGAAATTCTTTTAGGATTTTAGGAAGTAGATACATTCCACGATAAGTGCTAATTCCAAGCTCTACCTTACCCGCTCTTAAATATTCAATATCAAGAATTTGATTTTTAACTCTTTTTAAAATATGATTCATCTCTTTTGCATTTTCAATGAAAATTTCTCCGGCATAAGTTGGGCGCACCCCATTTGCACCACGAACAAATAAAACTGTGTTTAATTCATTTTCAATCTTAGATAAAAATTGGCTTAAACTAGATTGTGCCATAAAAAGGCTTTGAGCAGCTTTTGAGATACTTCCTTCTTTAGCAATTGCCAAGATGTAATCAAGCTCTTTGATATCCATTATTATTCTCCTTAAACGAATTTGTGAAATTTTACCAGTAATCAATATATTTATTTATAAATTATACATTGAGCTATCGGTTTTATCTATGGATAGTATATATATTTGTATACTACACGATAGCTTAGCTATATTATATAATTTTAATAGAGCTAAATCAATAAAAAAATATTGAAAATTAAGAAAGGGAATTTTTATGTTAGATTTAAAAGGCGTAATTGATATGCACGTTCACACGGATCCTGATTTAAGAAAAAGAAGATATGACGATTTCGAACTTTGCGATGCAGGAGTGAAAGCAGGGGCAAAAGCAATAGTTATAAAAACGCACCTTGGAACAACTATGAATAGAGCTTATTTAACAAATCGATACAATAAGATAGTTCATGGTGAAAATGATTTTACTATGTTTGGAAGTATAACATTAAATAAAGCAATAGGCGGATTAAATCCTTTAGCTGTTGAAAACGCTTTAAAACTTGGAGCAAAAGTTGTGTGGTTGCCAACTCAAAGTGCGAAAAATCATTTAATGAAAATGAAAAAAAATCCTGATGATGGAATTGATGTTATTGTTAATGGCGAAGTGGTTCCGGAGTTAAAACAAATTTTTGATTTAATAAGAGAATACGATGCCGTTTTAGGAACAGCTCATTTATCTCCAAGTGAAGTTTTTATAGCGGTAAAACAAGCGAGAAGTCAAGGAGTTAAAAAAATTGTAGTTACTCATCCTGAATGGTGGGTTGTTGATATGAGTTTAGAAGATCAGATTAAATTAGTTAAAGAATATGATGTTATCCTAGAAAGATGCTACGCTCAAAATCTAGGTGGAAATACATATAAAAGCAATTTTGAATCAAATTTAGAAGTAATTAAAGCGGTTGGCGCAAAAAATGTTTTAGTTAGCACTGATGGCGGACAAACAGAAAATGCAGCTTGGGAAATAGCTATGCTAGAATACATGACATATCTTTATGATAATGGAATATCAAAAGAAGATATCATGCTAATGTGCTCAAAAACACCAGCTTATTTACTAGGAATCGACGTGTAGAAAGGAATTAAATTTATGTTAAGTGCAATTATTGTTGGGGCGATAATTATATCTGTTGCCCTTGGTTACAAAACGAAAATTAACACTGGTTTTTTTGCAATAGGATTTGCATATTTTATCGGATGCTTTGTTTTAGGATTATCAACTAAAGAAGTGGTGGCAACATGGCCTGTTAGCACAATGTTTGTAATTTTTGCAGTTTCACTGTTTTACAACTTCGCAATGGTTAACGGAACTTTAGAAAAAACAGCTAGGTATTTATTATATGCCTGTCGAAAAATACCAAAACTTCTTCCATATGCATTATATTTTGCAGCAGCTGTTATAGCAGCACTTGGTGCTGGATATTTCACAGTTTTAGCATTTATGGCTCCAATTTCATTATTAATATGTAAAGAAGCTAAAATGAATCAATTAATTGGTGCAGTAGCGGTTAACTGTGGTGCACTATCTGGTGCAAACTTTATGACAAGTGGTAGCGGTGTTATATTTAGAGGCTTAATGGACACAGCAGGTTACACTGAAACATCATTTACAAACGCTATGGTTATATTTGTAACATCAGTTATATTCTCTGTTTTATTAATATTCTTAATGGGACTTCTTAATAAAGATAAAACACAAATGGCGCAAAGCGTTTCATTTGAAAAGCCAGAACCATACACTAAAAACCAAAAAACAAATCTATCATTAATATTAATTATGATGGCAATAGTTTTAGTTTTCCCAATTATGAAGATCCTTATTCCAGGAAATGAAACGATTATTTTTATAAATTCACGTCTTGACGTTGGCTTAGTTGCAATAGTTTTTTCAGTTATAGCATTGCTATTAAAACTTGCACCACAAAAAGATGTTATAGCTAAAGTGCCATGGAACACAATTATTATGATTTGTGGTGTTGGTATGCTAATTCAAATTGCAATTAAAGCAGGAACATTAGATCTGCTTTCAACATGGGTTGGAACAAGCCTTCCTCCAGTTGTAGTACCAATAGCATTTAGTGTTGTTGCAGCGGCAATGAGTTCATTCTCAAGCACATTAGGTGTTGTAACGCCAGCTTTATTCCCACTAATCCCAGTTATATCACAAACAACAGGAATAGAATCAGCATTACTATTCACTTGTATAGTTATCGGTGCTCAAAGTTCAGCTATATCTCCATTCTCATCAGGCGGAAGTTTGATTTTAGGTGCTTGTGAAGATGAAGAAATAAGAGGCAAACTATTTAATAAATTATTATTTGTAGCTATGCCAATAAGCGTTATTGCAGCAACAGTTTATAGTACGTTACTATCATTTATTCTATAATAAAAATTCAAAAAAACAGCTATCTAATTTCAAATTAGATAGCTGTTTTAAATTTAATATAAAAATTTATTTAATTTATAAAGCAACACCAGTTTCATAGCTTTTATTTCCAATGTCTTCTAAAAAATC
>CAYJGG010000008.1:0-55274 GCA_964369915.1 uncultured Oscillospiraceae bacterium
GATAATATAAATAAGCATAGAAACTCTTTGAAAATTGAGTTTGTATGCTTATTTTTTTATTAAATTTGACTAAACACAAGAATAAATATATAATTAATTCTATTGTTAAAATATAAATACATTTTTGAAAGGAATTATTATAATATGAACAGAAAAGGAAAATCCATATTATTTATCGTTGCTGCTTTAATATTCGCTTTAACCTACACTGCTTTTATGGGGTTAAAGCAGGTTGAAGATGGACAAGAAATAGTTTGGTTTAAAGGTGCAGAAGATATAAGATATGGAATTGATATAAGAGGAGGAGTTGAGGCAACCTTTGTTCCAGAAACTGGCGAGGCTACTGATGAAGAAATGCTAGCAGCCGAAGAAGTTATTAAAGCTAGATTATTAAATTTAAATATCACTGATTACGAAGTTTATACTGATTTTAATAATGATAGATTAATAGTAAGATTCCCTTGGAAAGAAGGAGAAACAGAATTTAATCCTCAAGAAGCAATTGATGAAATAGGCGCTAGTGCTGTTTTAACTTTTAGGGAAGGTCTTGATATTGATGAAAATGGTTTGCCAGCTGGAAATACAAAAGATAATATTATATTAGTTGGCGAAGATATTGAAAGTGCCGAATCTGTTTTAATTCAAGATCCAGCAACGAAACAATCGCAATATGTAGTTGAATTAAATTTAACAGGAGAAGGCGCTAAAAAATTTGAAGAAGCTACAACTATTCTTTCACAAACACAAGATGTTATATCAATTTGGATGGATGACACATTAGTTTCTTATCCACAAGTTGATGAGCCAATTTCAGGTGGTACTGCTATTATTTCAGGCTCGGATTTTGATTCTGTTAGCACTAAATCTTTAGCAAACACTATTAATGCGGGGAGCCTGCCATTCTCGCTAACGGCTGATAATTTTTCAAGCATTAGCCCAACTTTAGGTGCCCAAAGCCTTGAAGCTATGCTTTTAGCAGGTGGGATTGCATTTTTATTAGTTGCACTTTATATAATGTTTTTATATAAACTTCCAGGTGTGATAGCTGTTATCGCTTTAATGGGGCAAGTTGCGGCCACAATAGCATTTATTTCAGGTTTTTTTCCAGATTCAAATAGTTTTACAATGACACTTCCAGGTATAGCAGGTATAATTTTAGCTATTGGTATAGGTGTTGATGCAAATATTATTACTTTTGAAAGAATAAAAGAAGAACTAAAAACTGATAAAACCTTAGAAGAAGCGCTAACTTCTGGATTTTCAAGAGGACTTGCTCCAATTATCGATGGCAATATAACTGTTTTAATAATTGCAGTTATTTTAATGGGAGCATTTGGTCCTACTGATAGCATATTTTCAAAAATATTCTTTATGTTTGGTGCATCTACATCGGGAACAATTTATGCCTTTGGATACACTTTATTAATAGGGGTATTATTAAATTTTGTAATGGGCATTTGCGCATCAAGATTAATGCTTCGTGCAGCTAGCAAATTTAAAGCGTTTGGAAATTTAAGATTATATGGCTTTAAAGAAAATCAAAAGCAAAGAAAAGAAATTGATTTTATTAAAAATAGAAAGAAATTCTTTGCTTTTTCAGGAGTTTTAATAGCAGTAATAATTGCTTTTAGTTTATTTACTGGAGTTAAAACTGATATTCAATTCACTGGTGGGGCGATAATGTCTTATGAATATACTGGAGAATTAGAAATAAGCGAAATAGAAGCTGTTGTAGATAGTGTTTTGCAAACTGAATCAACTGTTCAAACAGGAAATAATTTAACAACAGGGCAAAGTACTTTCTCTATTTCTTTAGCCGGTGGTAAAACAATTACAACTCAAATTTTAACTGATATTGATAATGCGTTTAGCGAAAATTTTCAAGAAAACAATGTTTTGCAATTAGAGGTTAATAATGTTGATCCGGTTATGGGTAATGAATTTATGCTAAAAAGCGTTTTAGCTTTAATTATTGCATCAGCTTTAATTTTAGGATATATAACAATTAGATTTTCAAATATCGGCGGGTTTTCAGCAGGGGCTATGGCTGTTGTTGCTTTAATACACGATTTAATTATGATTTTTGGTGTATTTGTAATCTGTGGCTTTACTATTAATGGCAATTTTATAGCAGCAATGCTCACCATTTTAGGCTATTCTATTAACGATACAGTTGTTGTGTATGATAGAATAAGAGAAAATAAATTACTACATCCGCATATAGGGTTTGAAAAACTTGTTAATTTAAGTATAAATCAGTCGTTAGTTAGAAGTGTTAACACGACAGTTTCAACAGTTATCGCACTTGGTGTTGTTTGCATAGTTGCACTAATGTTTAATTTAAATAGTATATTAACATTTGCTTTCCCGATGACAATCGGTATGATTTCAGGCGTTTACTCAACAATTTGTATTGCAGGTCCGCTATGGGTTGAATATGAATTAAAAAGAAAAAAACCAGAAGTAGATGAAGAAGTAGATGAAGTAGAACAATAAAACGAAAAACGAAGAATAGGAATTCCTATTCTTCGTTTTTTAATTATAATTTATCAAAATAATCTTTTGTAAAACAAGATTCTAATTCAAAAGTTTTTCCTTTTAAATATGAAAGACTGTTTTCATTTAAAATCTCGCAAAATTCTAAACTGTAAGCAGATAAAAGTTGACTTTTTAAGGATTTATTTATAACTTTATTATATTTCCTATCTCCTAAAATAGGACACTTTAAAAAGCTTAAATGCGCTCTTATTTGATGTGTTCTTCCAGTTACTAAAGTTGCTTTAATTAATGATAGATTGCTTTTAGTTTCAAGGGTTTTGAAAATTGTGATAATTTCTTTACTATCTTCAGTTTTTTTATAAGAAATAGACACTTTCTTTTCTTGCTTATCTCTAGTTAAAAAAGCTGAATACTCACCATCTTTAATCGTTCCGTTGCAAAGGGCAAGGTAGCTTTTTTTAACTAAATTATCTTTAATTATAGCGTTCATATCTCTTAAAGAGACATAGTTTTTTGCGCATATGATTAAACCTTCTGTTCCTTGGTCTAATCTATTGCAAACACTAGGTGTAAAGCTGTTTTCCTTTTCATGTGAATATTCTCCTTTTTCTTCAAGGTATTCCTTTAAAAACGAAACTATATCGTATTCCTTTTTATTATCAGAATGAGATAAAACACCAAAAGGTTTAACTATTAAAATTATATTATTATCTTCATAAAAAATATCGAATTTTTGCTTTTTAATATTTTGTTTTTCTTTTTTAACTGATGTAATGGAAAAAAACTCATCATTTATATAAAGTTCTAATAAATCACCTTGTTTTATCCTGTAATCGGGAGCCTCTTTTTTGCCGTTTACTTTTATTCTTTTATTGCGAAAAGCCTTATTTAATAAGCTGTTTGGCATACTAGGGCATACCTTTTGGCAAAACCTATTTAAACGAACGCCTTCATCGTTAACGCCGGCAGTGAAATTTCTCATAATTTTCTTAACTTTCTACTTTTATTTTTAATCAATTTATAGTATAATAAAATGTTGTATGTACTAATTAAGTATAGTATATATTATTTTGATGTTTTAGTAAATAAATTTTTATAAAAGGAGGTATAGTTATGAGTATTCATAAAGGTCATAGGCAGCGATTAAAATCAAGATTTTTAAAGCAAGGTCTTGCAGATTTTGAAGATCATAATGTTTTAGAACTATTATTGTTTTTTGCTATACCTCAAGGCGATACAAATGAAACAGCACATAAACTCTTAAAAGAATTTAAAACATTATCGAATGTATTTGATGCAGATATTTCGGATATAATAAAGGTTAGTGGAGTGGGCGAACATACAGCTACACTAATTAAACTAATTCCAGAACTACTATCTAAATATCATAACGATAAAACAAAAGATATAAAATTAATTAATTCAACAAAATCAGCTGGTGAATTTTTCCTTCCAAAATTCTATGGTAAAAAGAATGAAGAAGTGCATGCTATAGCTTTAGATGATAAAAGAAAAATAATAAAACACGAAAAATTATTTGAGGGAACAGTGAATGCTTCGCAAATAACAATTAAAAAAGTTATGCAATTTGCGCTTTCAACTAATGCAACAGGAATAGTTATCTCTCATAATCATCCAACAGGAGTTGCACTTCCGTCAGGAAATGATATTAAAGTGACAAGGAAATTAAAAGAAGCACTAGAACTTATGAATATACAATTATGCGATCATATAATTGTTGCAGATGAAGATTTTGTATCTCTTGCAGATAGTGGATATTTTGAATAAATAAATTAAGGAGAATGATGGATAAATTTATTTTAAAAAGTGATTATGTGCCTTCAGGCGATCAGCCACAGGCAATAGAAATAATCAGTAATGGAATTGAAGAAGGAAAAACCGACCAAATTCTTCTTGGAGCAACTGGTACGGGTAAAACTTATACAATGGCGCAAATAATAGCTAAAACCAATAGACCAACTCTAGTTTTAGCACATAATAAAACTCTAGCAGCGCAGCTTTGCACTGAATTTAAAGAGTTTTTTCCTGATAATGCAGTTGAATATTTTGTTTCATATTATGATTATTATCAGCCAGAGGCATATATTCCAGCAAAAGATGTTTATATAGAAAAAGATAGCGCAATAAATGAAGAGATAGACAGGCTTCGCCATAGCGCAACAGCGAGTTTATCTGAAAGACGAGATGTTATAATAGTAGCGAGTGTTTCTTGTATTTATTCTTTAGGTGATCCTGTAAACTATCGTGAAATGGTGCTTTCTTCTCGCCCAGGGCAGAAGATTTCAAGAGAAGATTTTATGCTAAAATTAGTGAAACTTCAATATGAGCGAAATGATATGAACTTTATTCGTAATAAATTTAGAGTTCGTGGTGATGTAGTTGAAGTTTATCCAGCTTATTCGCAAGAAATAGCGTTTAGATTTGAATTTTTTGGAAATGAAATAGAGAGAATTAGAGAAATCCATGTTTTAACTGGTGAAGTTAAAGCAACAGTTATGCATGCAGTTATATTTCCAGCGAGTCACTATATAGTTCCAGAAGATAAAATGAAAGTTGCACTTGATAAAATTCGTGATGAAATGGACGAGCAGGTTAAAAAGTTTTCTAGTGAAAATAAATTAATCGAAGCTCAAAGAATTTCTCAAAGAACTCAATATGATATGGAAATGCTAATGGAAGTTGGTATGTGTAAAGGCATTGAAAACTATTCGAGTGTTTTTTCAGGAAGACAGCCTGGAGAAACTGGCACAACGCTATTAGATTATTTTCCAGAAGATTATTTAATATTTATCGATGAAAGCCATGTTAGTTTGCCACAATTAAATGCTATGTATGGTGGCGATTATGCAAGGAAGAAAAATTTAGTTGAATTCGGATTTCGTTTACCGTCTGCTTTTGATAATCGTCCTTTAATGTTTTCAGAGTTTGAAGAGAAAGCAAATCAAATTATTTATGTTTCTGCAACGCCAGGAAAATACGAAAAAGAAAATAGCCAAGGCAAAGCAGAACTGATTATTCGCCCAACTGGTCTTATCGATCCAGAAATAATAATAAAACCAATAGAAGGTCAAATAGAAGATATACTAGGAGAGATAAAACTTCGCACGGCAAAAGACGAAAGAGTTTTAATAACAACGCTAACTAAAAAAATGGCAGAAGATTTAACAGAATTTTTAATAGCTAAAAAAATTAAAGCAAAATATATGCACCACGGTGTAGACACTTTTGAGAGAATGGAGCTTATAAGAGATTTAAGGCTTGGAACTATAGATGTTTTAATTGGAATAAATCTTTTAAGAGAAGGCTTAGATTTGCCAGAAGTTAGCCTTGTTGCGATTTTAGATGCTGATAAAGAAGGTTTTTTAAGAAGTGAAACTAGCTTAGTGCAAACAATAGGTCGTGCAGCTAGAAACTCAGAAGGTCAAGTTATTATGTATGCCGATGCAGTTACAAATTCTATGCAAAGAGCAATAGATGAAACATACAGAAGACGTGATATTCAAATAGCTTATAATGAAAAGCATGGAATAATTCCAAAAACAGTTAAAAAAGATATTCGTGGAATTATAGAGATATCTTCAAAAGAAGATGAACCGAAAAAACAAGCTAAACGAATGAGTAAAGCTGAAAAAATTAAATTAATCGAAAGATTAACAAAAGAAATGAAAGAGGCTGCAAGACTATTAGAGTTTGAGCATGCGGCTTATTTAAGAGATAGAATAGAAAAATTAGAAAAAACAAAGTAGAGGGAAAATGGGAATAGATAAAATAGTTATTAAAGGTGCAAAAGAAAATAATTTAAAAAATATAAGTTTAGAACTTCCAAGAGATAAACTTGTTGTTATGACAGGTCTTTCTGGCAGTGGTAAGTCAAGTTTAGCATTTGATACAATTTATGCTGATGGACAAAGAAGATACGTTGAAAGTTTATCTTCTTATGCAAGACAGTTTTTAGGTCAAATGGAAAAACCAAACGTTGAATCAATAGAAGGTCTTTCTCCTGCAATATCAATAGACCAAAAAACAACTTCAAAAAATCCACGGTCAACTGTTGGTACTGTTACTGAAATTTATGATTATCTAAGATTAATGTATGCAAGAATAGGTGTTCCACATTGTCCTATATGTGGTAAAGTTATACAGCAGCAAAGTATTGATCAGATGGTTGATTCTGTTATGGAGATAGAAGAAGGATCAAGGATTCAAATTTTAGCCCCAGTTGTAAAAGCTCAAAAAGGAACACATATAAAAGAACTTGATGCAGCTAGAAGAAGTGGCTTTGTTAGAGTTCGTGTAAATGGGAGCATTTATGATTTAGAAGAAGATATTGTTTTAGAAAAAAATAAAAAACATAATATCGAAATAGTTGTAGATAGATTAGTTATTGAAAAAGATATTATTTCAAGACTTTCTCAAAGTATTGAAACAGCATTAAGTTTAACTCATGGAACTATAATTATAGACGTTGCTGGTAAAGAAGAATTAATGTTTTCACAAAATTTTGCTTGTAGTGACCATCCGCAAATTAGCATTGATGAATTGCAACCAAGAATGTTTTCATTTAATAATCCAATAGGTGCGTGCGAAAAATGTACTGGACTTGGAGTTTTTATGAGAGTAGATCCTGAACTTGTAATTCCCAATAAAAGACTTTCTATAAACGAAGGTGCAATAAAAGCGAGTGGATGGTATTATGCAGAAGGCTCTATTGCACAGATGTATTATAATGGGCTTTCAAAAGAATATGGATTTAGTTTATCAACTCCAGTTAAAGATTTACCAAAAGAAATTGTTGATATACTTTTATACGGAACTAAAGGCAAAAAACTAGAGTTTTTGCGTGAATCTGATAGGGGTATGTCAAAATTCATGAGTGAATACGAAGGTGTTATAACAAATCTTGAAAGACGCTTTCGTGAAACAAGCTCATCTTGGATGAAAGAAGAAATTTCTCATATAATGAGTGGTGTTGATTGTCCTCAATGTCATGGAGATAGATTAAAACCGATTATTTTAGCTATAACAATCGCAGACACAAATATAAGTCAGTTTACAAAAATGTCTGTTAGAGATGCATTAAAATTTGTTGAAAAATTAAAATTAAATAAAAAAGATGAAATGATTGCACATAGCATTTTAAAAGAAGTGAAAGAAAGATTAAGCTTTTTACAAAGTGTTGGTCTTGAATATTTAACCCTTGCAAGAAGTGCAGGCTCACTTTCAGGTGGTGAGAGTCAAAGAATTCGTCTAGCTACTCAAATAGGCTCTTCATTGATGGGCGTTTTATATGTTTTAGATGAGCCTAGTATCGGTCTTCATCAAAGAGATAACGAAAAATTAATCGGAACTTTAAAGCATTTAAGAGATATAGGAAACACTTTGATTGTTGTAGAACATGATGAAGATACAATAAGAGAAGCCGATTATATAGTTGATATAGGTCCTGGTGCTGGTATTCACGGCGGTGAAGTTATCGTAGCTGGAACATTAAAACAAGTTGAAAAATGTAAAAATAGTATAACAGGGCAATATCTTTCAGGCAAAAAAACTATTCCAATACCAGAAAAGTTAAGAGAAGGTAATGGAAATAGTATTAAAGTTATGGGTGCAAGACAAAATAATTTAAAAAACATAGATGTTGAGTTTCCACTTGGAAAATTCACTTGTATTACTGGTGTTTCAGGCAGCGGTAAATCAAGCCTTGTTAACGAAATACTATATAAAAAAGCAACTGCAGTAATAAATGGCTCAAAAATTAAATCTGGTGCTCACGATGATATAACAGGATTTGAAAATATTGATAAAATTATAGGGATAGACCAATCAGCAATAGGAAGAACTCCAAGGAGTAACCCTGCAACCTATACAGGAGTGTTTACAGATATTAGAACATTATTCTCACAAACCAATGAAGCTAAAATGAGAGGATATCAGCCTGGTAGATTTTCATTTAATGTTAAAGGTGGTAGATGTGAGGCTTGCGAAGGCGATGGAATTCTGCAAATTGAAATGCACTTTCTACCTGATATTTATGTGCCTTGTGATGTTTGTAAAGGCAAAAGATATAATAGAGAAACTTTAGAAGTTCGATATAAAGGCAAAAATATTTCTGATGTTTTAGATATGACAGTTGAGCAGGCTTTAAGTTTCTTTGAAAATATCCCTAAAATATATAAAAAGATTAAAACATTGTATGATGTTGGTCTTGGATATATAAAACTTGGCCAAAGTGCAACAACTCTTTCAGGGGGCGAAGCACAAAGAGTTAAATTAGCATTGGAGCTTTCAAAAAATCAAACTGGTAAAACTCTATATATTTTAGATGAGCCAACAACAGGGCTTCACACAGCTGATGTGCATAGATTAATTGAAGTATTACAAAAACTAGCCGATGCTGGAAACACAATAATAGTTATTGAGCATAATTTAGATTTAATAAAAGTTGCGGATCATATTATTGATATCGGTCCTGAAGGTGGAGATGAAGGCGGAAAGATAGTTGCACAAGGCACACCAAAAGATATATGCAAAGTAAAAGCTTCTTACACTGGGCAATTTTTAAAGAAGTTTTTTGAATAGGAGATAAAATTGAGCAAAATAAATGAAATACTAGCGAATAAATTTGATTTTGTGCCATTGGCGAATGTTAAAACCTTTGGCTGTGCGCAAAACGAAAGTGATTCTGAAAAAATTAGAGGCGTTTTATATGAATCAGGCTATAATATGACAAGTGATGATAATAAAAGTGATATTATGATTTTTAACTCTTGCGCTATAAGAGAAAATGCAGAACTTAAAATATTTGGAAATATAGGAAAAATAAAAGCTATAAAAAAACAAAATCCAAATATGATAGTGGCAGTTTGTGGTTGTATGGTTATGCAAGAGCACATCGTTGAAAAAATTAGAAAAAGCTATCCATTTGTTGATATAGTTTTTGGAGTTAACGATATTAAAAATTTGCCTGATTTAATTTCTGATTTTTACACGAATAGTAAAAAGCTAATTAATAATCCTAATAAGGAAACTGGAGTTTTTGAAGATATAAGCGTTTTAAGAAGTAATGAAGTGGTAGCTTCAATTTCTATAATGTATGGCTGTGATAATTATTGCTCTTATTGTATCGTTCCTTATGTTAGAGGAAGAGAAAGAAGCAGAGATAAACAAAGTATTTTAAAAGAATTTAAAGAGCTTATTGATAAAGGCTATAAAGATATAACTCTTTTAGGGCAAAATGTTAATTCATATGGGAAAAATTTAGAAGAAGAATTTGATTTTGCAGATTTACTAGATTTACTTTGCACTGTAAAAGGCGAATACACAATCCATTTTATGTCTTCACATCCAAAAGATATAACAAAAAAGGTTATTGATATAATAGCAAAAAACGAAAATATTTCAAGACATATTCATCTACCTGTGCAAGCTGGTAGTAATAGAGTTTTAGAAATTATGAATAGAAGGTATACAAAAGAAAAATATCTTGATATAATAAATTATGCAAAAAATAAAATTAAAGGTGTAAGTTTTTCAAGTGATATAATAGTTGGATTTCCAAGTGAAACTTATGAAGAATATCTTGAAACTGAAAATTTAGTAAAAGAAGTTAATTACACTCAGCTTTTTACTTATATTTATTCAAAAAGAAATGGCACAAAAGCCGCAGAACTTAAAGATGATAAAACGCATAAAGAAAAATCTGTTTGGCTAAATAAATTAATTAAAATTCAGCAGGATATACAGCACGCACATCTTGAAAAATTTATAGGACAAGAAGTGAGAGCTTTAGTTTTAGAAGAAAATGATGGCGTGTACACTGCGAAAATGAAAAACACTATGTTAGTTAAATTTACTACTGATGATAAATCAGTCTTAAATAGCTATATAAATTTAAAAATCACATCAAAGCAAGGCATAACTCTATTAGGAGAGGTTTTGTAAATCGAAAGGAAAAAAGCAATGGATATTATTTTAGAACTAAGAAAACTAGCAGTTGAACTACAAAAGGACGATAAAATAGTTTACTTTGAACAAGCAAGAAAAATGAACGATATGGACAAAGAATTACAAGGATTAATCGAAAAATTTAATATGACTAGATTAAATCTAAATACTGAAATCCAAAAAGGTCCTGATGCAAAAGACGCTGATAAAGTAGCACAAATTAATCAAGAATTAAATGATTGCTATGCAGAAATTATGCAAAATGATAGCATGGTAGCTTATAATGAAGCAAAAGCTGAAGTTGATCAACTAAACCAATTAATAATGGCTATTTTTGATGCAGCTTTAACAGGCGGTGACCCAATGACAGCAGATGTTCCTGAAGCTTGCGGAAGCGGTTGTTCATCTTGCTCAGGTTGTGGAGCATAATATTAATTAAAATTACAGTTTGAGAATAAATTTATTTTATTCTCAAACTATAACTTTATATTTTAATAATATAAAGATTATTTATAAACTAAAAATAATTGAAAAGGGGAACGAGCATAAAATGTCAAAACTTTCACCAATGATGCAGCAGTATCAAGAAATAAAAAAGCAACATAAAGAGCATATTTTGTTTTTTAGATTAGGCGATTTTTATGAAATGTTTTTTGATGATGCTCTTTTAGCATCAAAAGAACTTGAACTAACGCTTACTGGCAGAGATTGCGGCCAAGAAGAAAGAGCTCCAATGTGTGGCGTTCCTTATCATAGCAGTGAAGCTTATATCCAAAGACTTATCGAAAAAGGATATAAGGTTGCTATTTGCGAGCAAACAGAAGCACCACAAAAAGGCAAAAGCATAGTTAATAGAGAAGTTGTAAGAGTTGTAACTCCGGGAACTATAATGGAAACTAGCATGCTTAAAGAGGATAAAAACAACTATATTGCTAGTGTTTATATCTCAAATGAAAATACTGTTTTGTGTTTTTGTGATATAACTACTTTGAGTATGCAAACTACATATTTAGATAAAGAAAATTTAGAAAATAAATTAAAATCAGAATTATATAAATTTTCTCCAAGCGAAATTATTATAAATTCTGAATTATTAAATTTAAAATGGTTAACTGGATATATTAAAGAAACTTTAAAATGCTCAGTCGAATTAATTCATGAAAATGAATATAATGATTTTACAGCAAAAGAACTCGTGAAAAATCAATTTAATAAAGAGTTTGATGATAATTCTACTAGATGCCTATGGCAATTATTAGATTACTTATCAAAAACTCAAATTCAAGGTGTTGAAAAATTAGAAAAAGTAGAGCCGTATAGTAGGGAAAGTTTTATGAATATTTCTTACACAACGATTACAAACCTTGAATTGTTTGAAACAATAAAAAACAAAGAGAAAAAAGGCAGTCTATTATGGGTGGTAGATAAAACAAAAACTAGCTTTGGTAAAAGGCTAATGAGAAATGTTATATCAACTCCTTTAATGGATAAAAAATCAATAGACGATAGGCTAAATGCAGTCGAAGAACTACTGCAAAACCCTATTTTTAGAATGAATTTAACAGATTTGCTATCTAATATTCAAGATATGGAAAGATTAGTTTCAAGAGCAAGTTTTGGAAATGCTAGCCCTCGTGATTTAGAATCACTTTCTACTTCATTAAAGGAGCTTTCTCCAATAAAACAGCTTTTAAAAACAAGCAAAAACCCTTTAATCCTATCTCTTGAAACACAAATTAATCCAATTAATGAATTACAATTAGAGCTTTTTAATGCAATAATGGAAAATCCACCTGCATTAATTAAAGACGGCGGATTTATTAAAAAAGGATATGATAGCGAAGTTGATAGATATAAAGATTTAGTTGATAATTCAATGCAAATTTTAGCCCAAATTGAAGCTAGATTAAAAAAAGAAACAAATATTCCAAAATTAAAAGTTGGATATAATAGAGTTTTTGGCTACTATATAGAAGTTACAAAATCATATATGAACTTAGTTCCTGATTATTTTATAAGAAAACAAACTTTAGCAGGTGCTGAAAGATATATAACAGAAGAATTAAAAGTTTTAGAGCAAGAAATTTTATCAGCTAGTGATAAATTAATGGAAAGAGAAAAGAAATTATTTAATGAATTACTATTAAAAGTTTCAGCAAAAACAAGCGAAATACTTTCTACAACAAAGGCTTTATCATATTTAGATGTATTCTCATCATTTGCACAAATTAGCCAAGATAACAACTATATAAAACCAGAAATCACTTTAAATGATGAATTAATTATTGAATCAGGTAGACATCCAGTTGTTGAAAATATGCTAAAAGACGAAATGTTTATTCCTAATGATACAAAACTTGATTGCGAAAATAATAGAGTACATATAATCACAGGACCTAATATGGCTGGTAAAAGCACTTATATGCGTCAAGTTGCTCTTATTAGTTTAATGGGGCAAATTGGCTGCTATGTTCCGGCAAGAAAAGCAACACTTCCTCTAGTTGATGCTATTTACACAAGAGTTGGCGCTTATGATGATTTATCTTCAGGACGTTCAACATTTATGGTTGAAATGAGCGAAGTTAGTGAAATATTAAAAAATGCAAGCAGTAAAAGTTTAGTTATTCTTGATGAAATAGGAAGAGGAACATCAACTTTTGATGGAATGAGTATTGCAAAAGCTGTTGCAGAGTATATAAACGATAAAAGCCATGATTTAGGCTGCAAAACTCTATTTGCAACTCATTATCACGAACTTACAGAAATGGAAGGGGCTGTTAATGGTATAATCAATTATAATATTGCAGTTAAAAAACGTGGAGATGAAATAACATTTTTAAGAAAAATCATAAGAGGTGGAGCCGATGATAGCTACGGTATTCAAGTTGCAAAACTTGCAGGAGTGCCAGAAGAAGTTATTGATAGGGCAAAATTAATCCTAAATGATTTAGAAGAAAATGCAAGAAGAGAAAAAATGGCAGTTAGACAGCTTTCATTTGAAGATGGATTTGTTTCAACAGAAACTCAGGTAAAGGAAGTTCCAGCTGCTAATGAAGAATTACTAGATTTAGTAAATTCAGTAGATATAAATGTTTTAACTCCGATAGAAGCTATGAATATACTTCATAAAATCAAACAATTAATGTAAAAAGGTAAATAATGGCAGTAATAAATATATTAGATAAACACGTAGCCGAGCTTATAGCAGCAGGAGAAGTTGTTGAAAAGCCAGCTTCAGTTGTAAAAGAATTAGTTGAAAATTCAATAGATGCTGGTGCAAATAAAATAATAGTAGATATTGAAAATGGCGGAATTAAAAAAATATTAGTACAAGATAATGGTAGTGGTATTGACAGCGAATACGTTAGAACTGCTTTTGTTCGCCATGCAACTAGCAAAATAAATGATGAAAAAGACTTAGACACGATACAAAGTCTTGGATTTCGTGGGGAAGCTCTAGCTTCAATATCTTCAGTTAGTAAATTAGAATTAATAACTCAAACCGAAGACCAAGATTTTGCAATAGAAATTAAATTAGAAGGCTCAGAAGAAATAAGTTTTGAAGTGAAGCCTTTTGTTCAAGGAACAAGATTTATAATAAGAGATTTATTTTTTAATACTCCTGCAAGAATGAAATTTTTAAAAAGAGATTTTACAGAAGCAGGATATATTCAAGATATATTAACGAATTTAGCTCTCTCTTGCCCTAGTATAGCTTTTACATTTAAAAAAGATGGAAAAACTGTATTTACAACTTTAGGCGACGGGAATTTATTAAATACAGTTGCTAGTTTATTTGGATATGAATTTTCAAAACAGTTAACAGAAACTGATTTTTCTGATGGAAATTACACAGTTAAAGGGTTGGTTTCATATCCGCATTTTTCAAAGCAATCAAGAAATATGCAGTTTTCTTTTATTAATGGAAGATTTGTAAAAAATAAAACTGTTATAGCGGCGGTTGAAAATGCATATAAAGGCACAGTTATGACAGGAAAATTCCCAGCTTATATTCTAAATATAAATATGCCTTTCGAATTAATTGATGTTAATGTGCATCCAGCTAAAACAGAAGTTCGTTTTGCTAATGAAAAAGATATATTTAATGTGGTTTATAGAGCTGTAAAATCTTCAATTATGCAAAACGAGAAATTAAAAGAATTTTCTTTTGCAAAAAATGATTTTAAAATTGAAAATCCAGAGGAGAATAATGTAAAGCAGTTTAGCTTAACAGATAGCGCAAAACCTCATGAAGTCAAAGAAAAACAAGAATTTGTTTTAGTGAATACTTCGCTAAAAACAAATGATAAAGTTATTGATTTTAATAAAAAATACATAGTTCCAAGCATACAAAAAGAGCCAGAAGAAGATGATTTTTTAATATCTTCTAGTAGCTTAAACTATTCAAAAAATGAATATAAAAAAGAAAATATAGAAATAGATAATACTACTTCTTATAATTCTTTAAATTTTCTTAGCACAACTGAAAATAAAATAAATAAAGAAACTCAAGATATATCGAATGAAATAAAAGAACAAACATACTCTGTTAATGTTTTAGGGGAAATATATAAAACTTATATTCTTTGTATGCTTGATGATGAATTTGTTATTATAGATAAACATGCAGCACACGAAAGAATTTTATATGAAAGATATAAAAAGAATTCAATAACTAAAAGCCAAATGCTATTAGTACCTGTAAGTGTTAAATTATCTGCAAAAGAAAAAGAGGCGATATTAGATAATTTAGATTTATTAAATTCACAAGGATTTGAAGTTGATGATTTTGGAATGGATTCAATAGCTTTAAGGAGCGTTCCAATGGATATTTCAATGCAAGATCCAGAAAATTTAATTGGAGAAATAGCTTTTAATTTAGCAAATGATAACAAACTAGAAATAAGCGAAAAACTAGAGTGGATATTCCATTCCGTTGCTTGTAGAAGTGCTATAAAAGCAGGGGATAATAGCCATAAAGAAGAATTAACTCAGCTTATTATAGATATGAAAAACGAAAAAATACCACTATTTTGCCCACACGGTAGACCAGTGATGATAACAATAACCCAAAAGGAGCTTGAAAAGCAATTTGGAAGATAAGAAAAAAATAATAGTGATAGCAGGACCAACTGCAAGCGGAAAAACAGGTCTTTCTATACACTTAGCAAAAAAGTATAATGGTGAAATAATATCTGCTGATTCTATGCAGGTTTATAAAAAATTAGATGTTGGAACTGCTAAAGCTACAAAAGACGAACAAAATGCAGCTACACATCATCTAATTGATATTTTAGAGCCAGAAGAAGATTATAATGTTCAAAAGTTTGTTTTACTAGCAAAAGAAAAAATTCAGGATATAACAAATAGGGGTAAAACTCCAATTATTGTTGGTGGAACAGGGCTTTATATAGAAAGCCTTGTTAATGGAATTAAATTTACACAAGAAGAAAATAAAGATGATTCAATAAAAAAAGAATTAGAAATAATTTTAAATGAAAAAGGCAGAGAGTTTTTATATAGTATGTTGGAAGAAATTGATCCAGACTATGCAAAAACAATTCACCCTAATAACTACGTTAGGGTTATGCGTGGGATAGAAATTTATAAACAAACTGGCAAAACAATGAGTTATCAATTAAAAAATTCTATTCCACTTGAAAAACCTTATGATAGCTTATTAATTGCTTTAACTACTAAAAATAGACAAACTTTATATGATAAAATAAACTTTAGAGTTGATTTAATGCTTCATCAAGGAATTTTAAAAGAGGCTGAATATGTTTATAATAATAAAGAAAAATTCAAAACAAGTGCCGCTGCAATAGGATATAAAGAATTTTTTTCTTATTTTGAAAAAGAAAAAACACTTGAAGAGTGTGTTGATTTATTAAAGCAATTTTCAAGAAATTATGCAAAAAGACAATTAACTTGGTTTAATAGAATGAAAGAAATAATATGGATTTATACAGACGAAGAAGATGTTTTATCTAAAAGTGATAAAATAGTTTCCAAGTTTTTAAATATGGAAAAATAATTTATGAGTGATTTTAAAAAGAAAAGATTGAAAAGACAAAAAAGAAATAGAGTAATAGGTGTAGTTTTTATATTTTTACTTATTGCTTATATTATTTTGCAATATAGTCTAGTTCAAAATTCTAAAATTGAAATGGTTGATGCTATGGAAGGCTATATAAACGATAGTTATATAACATCAGGGATAATTTTAAGAGAAGAAACAGTTTTAACAGCTGATTTTTCAGGAGAAATTGATTTTATTGCAAACGAAGGTCAAAGGGTGTCTAGTGGGGAAAGAGTAGCAGATGTTTATCCAAATATAACGGATATAACTAATATATCTAAATTAAATTCAACGCAAAAATTACAAGAAGAATTAGAAGCTGTTAGTAAAAATCAAAATCCTGGTTCTAGTGAATTAAGTATTGCTTATAGAAATTTAATGGATAATATTGTAGTGCTTTCAAATATGCAATCTAAAAATATATATTCCGGTATTAATGAAGAAATGATTGATATTTCTGTTAATATGAATAAATTATATATGGCGACCGATGAAATAACAGATATTTCACCAGCAATCACAAGCACTCAAAATATGGTGGCTAGTTTAACTGCTAGCATTTCACCTGTAACGCAATCTTTATACGCATCTACAGCAGGGTATTTTATAAAATCAACTGACGGATACGAAAAAATAGCGAGCGTTGATAATTTTTTAAATATTACTTTAAGTGAAGGTAAAGATATAATATCAAAAGCAACAGAACATACTGCAAGTGAAAACGAATATGGAAAAATAGTAACTGATTATAGATGGTATATAGCAGCTTATGTGCCTTTAGAAGTTTACGAACAATTAGAAGTTGGAGAAAAAATTGATATTTCAATTAAAAATGATAACGAATTACAATCTTGTATTATAACGAATTTAGAAAGAAAAGATGATGAGTATCTTTTAATTATAGAGTCTATTGAAAATACTCAAACTACGCAAACTGATAGAATAATCGATTTAGAAATAGTTTTCTCTCAATATGCTGGAATAAAAATTCCAAAAGAGGCATTAAGAATAATTGATGATGATTTAGGTGTGTATGTTAATAGCTCAGAAATAGCTCAATTTAAAAAGATCGATCCTATTTATGAAAACGAAGATTATTTTATTGTTCCAATTGATCCTGATGAAAATAATGAAGTTAGATTAAATGATAAAATTATAACTAATGGAAGGAATTTACAAGATGGAAAATACATTTAATATAAGTGAAAATATTAAAAGAGTTCAAAATGATATTAATGAAGCTTGTATAAAATATAATCGAAAAATTGAAGATGTTAGTTTAATGGCTGTTTCAAAAACGAATCCTATCGAAAAAATGAATGCAGCATATGATGCTGGTCTTCGTTTATTTGGAGAAAATAGAGTTCAGGAGTTAGTTTCAAAACAAGACTTTTTCATTAAAAATAAAGATGCTTCTTGCCATATTATTGGAGCTTTGCAAACAAACAAAGTTAAATATCTTCCAAATATTACTGATTTTATTCAAAGTGCAGATAGTTTTAAATTATTAAATGAAATTAATAAGCAATATTTAAAACATGAAAAAATTGCAAAAGTGTTAATTGAAATTAATATTGGCAATGAAGAAAGCAAAGCTGGAATAAAAAAAGATGAACTACTTGATTTAATTTATAAAGCAAGTGAAATGAAGAATATTTCTGTTCAAGGGCTAATGTGCATACCTCCAATAGCTCAAAATGATGAAGTTAGAAAATATTTTTATGAAATGAACAAGTTATTTATTGACATAAGGGCTAAAAATATAGATAATATATGTATGAGTGTTTTATCAATGGGTATGTCGGAAGATTATAAAGAGGCAATAGCTGAAGGCTCAACGCTAATTAGAGTTGGTAGAGGCATATTCGGGGATAGACATTATAGATAAAGGTTTTAATTAAAATTACAATAAATAGGAGGAAAAACAATGGGAGTTTTTGACAAGATTAAAGGTGTGTTCGGTGTGGATGATGAAGATGAATACGAATATGAGGACGATGATATGTATGAATACGAAGATGAAATAGAAGAAATTACAACAAAAAAAGCTGTAAAAGCAGATTTTAACACTACAAAATCTTCAAGCAATACTACTGCTGATAGAAATATTTCTTTTGGCGATAATAATTCTAATTTAGAATTTGTTTTAGTAAAACCAGAAAAATTTGATGATGCAATTGGAATTGCAGATAGCTTAAATGCTAAAAAGACAGTTGTTTTAAATTTAGAAAACACAAGCAAAGAAGTTGCTAGAAGATTAGTTGATTTTCTTTCAGGTGTAGCTTATGCTAATAGCGGACAACTTAAAAAAGTAGCTAATTCAACATTTATTATCATTCCTCAAAACGTTGATTTTTCAGGGATTGGAATTTTAGATGAAATGGATCCTTCGGCAACATTATATTAATGAAAAGAGGGTTTATTCCGCCAATAAACACACAGGAAACTGTGTTTTGTAAAAAGGCAGAGGAAATTATTTTAAAAACTAAAGAATATTCAATAAAAGGATTTACAAGTTTTTTAAATTTGCGAGAAAAAGAATTATTTATTGCAACTGCAAATAAATATAGTGATATTAAATTAGATTTTAATTATGGATATATAGGCGATGGACAAAGATGTATTGCTTGTGTTTATTCTAGTAATGATGAAGTTTATGATTATGAGTATCAATTAGATATTATTTCTTGTAATTTAATTAAAGAGCATGGGCTTACTCATAGAGATTTTTTAGGAAGTTTAATGAGTTTAATGATTAAAAGAGAATTTATTGGAGATATTTTAGTTTTTGAGGATAGTGCTTATATTATCCTGCATCAAAATTTTACAAAAATTATTTTAGATGAATTAAATCAAATTAAAAATATTAATGTGTCATTTAAAATATTTGAAAATCAATTAGAGTATTATGATAAATTCACTGAAATAAGAAACGCAACTGTTGCATCATTAAGGCTTGATAATGTTTTAAGTGCTATATTAAAGCAAAGTAGGAGTAGTATCCAAACTTTATTAAAACAAGGACTTATAACTGTTAATCAAATGATGGTAAAGCAAGCTGATTTTAAAATGTATGATAATGATATAATTAGCATTAAAAAACACGGTAAATACAAAATTCTAACAGAAAATAATAAAAGCAAAAAAGATAGGATTTTTATAGAGATTAAAAAGTATTAGAAGGAGATAATAGTATGTTTAAACCAGAAGAAATACGCCGCATTGAATTTGAAAGAGTAATGAGAGGATATCGCTCAGAAGACGTTGATGCATTTTTAGATAAAGTAGCTAGTAATATTGAAGCTATCGAAACTGAAAAAAGAGAATTAGAAGATCAATTGTTCACTTTAGCTGAAAAAGTTGAAACATTAAAAGACGAAGAGGAAAACATTAAAAAAACTCTTATTGCAGCTCAAAAATTAGGGGAAAGCATTATAGCAGAAGCTCATCAAAAAGCTGAACTAATTTTAAAAGAAGCTCAAATTAAGAAAAATTCTATTTTAGCAGATGCACACGAAGAACATAATTTATATGAATCTACTATTAAAAGATTAAAAGTTGAAGTTAGTGATTTTAGAGATACAATTTTAGCTTTATATAAAACACATATTGAATCATTAAGCACACTTCCAAGAGAAGAAAAAGTAAGCGAAGAAGTTCAAGAAGATGTAGAAACTAATGAAGAAGAAACTCAATCAACTACACAAACAGAGGAAACACCAAAAATTTCTGAAGTTTTTGAAGGATAAAAAATATTAAGAAGATTAACTTTGCAGTTAATCTTCTTAAATTTATATATGAAATTAGGAGCAAAATTTTGATTTTACAAATTATATTTATTATAGCACTAGTGCTAATTGATCAGTATAGTAAATTTTTAGCAGTTGAATATTTAATTGATGGAACTACTATGACTGTTATACCTGGTGTTTTAGGATTAAGATATTCAGAAAATACTGGTGCTGCGTTTAGTATGCTAAGTAATAACACAACATTTTTAATAGTGGCAACATCGATAGGTCTTCTGTTTTTATTATATTTAATGATAAAATCAACAGAAGTAGATAAAATTCAAAAATGGCTACTTGCACTTGCAATTGCAGGAGGAATAGGCAATTTAATTGATAGAATACGCCTAGGTTATGTAGTTGATTATTTCGAGGTTTTATTTATGGACTTTGCAATATTTAATGTTGCAGATTCATTTGTCTGTATAGCAGTGTTTTTAGGGCTTGTGTATACATTTTATGATGAAATGATAAAGAAAAAAGGCGAAGAAAAATGATAGAAACAATAATATTAAAAGTTTTACCGGAAGATATTTCTAAAAGATTAGACGCTTATATCGCAACTAATTTAGATTTATCAAGAAATTTTATTCATAAATTAATTGAAGATGAGAATATTAAAATAAATGGAAAAACTCAAAATAAAAGCTATAAATTACGCCAAAATGATGAAATTGAAATAATTATTCCAGAGCCAGATGATTTAGATATTATAGCTCAAGATATTCCTCTTGATATATATTATGAAGATAATGATTTATTAGTTGTAAATAAGCCTAAAGGAATGGTTGTGCATCCAGCTAATGGACATTATACAGACACTTTAGTTAATGCGTTAATGTTTCATTGTAAAGACTCACTTTCTGGAATTAATGGCACAAAAAGGCCAGGGGTAGTTCATAGAATTGATAAAGATACATCAGGACTTATAATTATAGCAAAAAATGATTTTTCACATGAGCATTTAGCAAAACAATTTAAAGAGCATACTATTAACAGGATTTATAATGCTATTGTGTATGGAAATGTTAAAACTGATGAAGGAATAATTGATGAGCCAATAGGAAGGCATAAAAACGATAGGAAAAAGTTTTGTGTTACTAGTATTAATTCAAAACCAGCATATACAACTTATAATGTACTTGAAAAGCTTAACGGCTTTACACTTATAGAAGCAAAACTAAAAACAGGAAGAACTCATCAAATTAGAGTGCATTTAGCTCATATAAATCATCCTTTAGCAGGAGATGCAGTTTATGGACCTAAAAATGTTTTAACTGAAATAAAAGGACAAGCATTACACGCAAAAGTTTTAGGTTTTATTCATCCAAGAACAAATGAATACATGGAATTTTCATCGCCTTGGTGCTATGAATTTGAAAAATTTTATAAAAAAGTAAGGTAGAAAATGACAAAAGATATACAAGATATTTTAGTAATTAGCGATTTAGATAATACTTTATTAACTAAAGAAGGAATCCCGCAATTTAATATTGAAATGATAGAAAAATTTCAAAGACATGGCGGAAGATTTACTATTGCAACAGGGAGAAGCGTTGCTGCAATTTCAGGAGTAATTGATAAAATTTCTTTAAATGCTCCTGCAATAACATATAATGGCGGAGTTATTTGGGATTTCAATAAAAGCAGATTTTTACATCGAGAGCTTTTATCAAATTCAGCAAAATTAGCTGTTTTAGATATTTTAGAAAAATTTCCAGAGCTAGGTTGCGAAATCATGGGAGAAAATTTTAGAATTTATCTTATAAAAGAAAATCAATATACACTAGATCACGTTAGCGAAGAAAAACTAAGCTATACAATTAAAGAACTCAGAGATATAAACGTTAAATGGATTAAAGTTTTATTTGCTGCAAGCCAAGAAACGCAAGATAAAGTTGAAGAATATGCAAAAACATTATACTATAAAGATTTAAAATTTGTTAGAAGTCATCAATTATATTTTGAAATACTTCCTGCTGGCGTTTCAAAAGGAACAGCTCTAAAAACTCTTTGCGAAAAATTAGATATGGACATTAATAATACCGTTGTTATAGGTGATTATTACAACGATGTTGAAATTTTAAAAACGGCAGGACTATCTGTGGCTGTTGAGAATGCACCAAGTGATATTAAAGAATTTTGTAAATTAATAGTTCCGAGTTGCAAAGAAGGCGGCGTAGGACATTTAATTCAGCAAATTTTAAAATCGTATAATTTATAGTTTTTTTTTAAAGAAAGGTGAAAATTATGAATCAAGAGAAAAAAGCACAATTAGAGAAATTAGCATATGAAGCTAGAAAAGATATTCTAACTGCAGTACACGCTGCAAAAAGCGGACATCCAGGCGGTTCGATGTCTGTTATTGATACATTAATTTATTTATATTTTAATAAAATGAATGTTGATGCTAAAAATCCAAAAGATGAAAACAGAGATAGATTTGTTTTATCAAAAGGTCATACTGCTCCTGCTTTATATGCAACTTTAGCAGCTAAAGGCTTTTTTGAAAAAGAAGCATTAATAACATTAAGAAAGCCAACAAGTTTTCTGCAAGGACATCCTGATATGAAGGGCGTTCCTGGAGTTGATATGTCAACAGGCTCACTAGGGCAAGGAATATCAGCTGCTGTTGGTATGGCTCTAGGTGCAAAAATGGATAATAAAGATTTTACTGTTTACACTGTTTTAGGTGATGGTGAAATTCAAGAAGGTCAAGTTTGGGAAAGTGCTATGTTTGCAAGCCATTACAAATTAGATAATTTAATTGCTGTTGTGGATAATAATAATCTTCAAATAGACGGTAGAGTAGATGAAGTTATGTCGATATATCCTATTGATGAAAAATTCAAGGCTTTTGGCTGGAATGTAGCTGTTTGTGATGGTCATGATTTAGATAGTATTCACGAGGCTTTTGAAAGAACAAATGAGAAAAATAATAAACCTTGGGTTGTAATTCAAAAATCAATTAAAGGTAAAGGCGTTTCATTTATGGAAGATAAGGCTGCATGGCACGGTTCTGCTCCAAACGATGAGCAGTATAAAGAGGCTATAGCTGAATTAGATGCAAAGCTTTTAGAAATGGGGGTAAAATAGTATGTCAGAAGTTAAAGTAATCGCAACAAGAGAAAGCTACGGTAATGCTTTAAAAGAACTTGGTGCAAAAAATAAAGATATAGTTGTTTTTGATGCTGATTTGTCAGGTGCTACAAAAACTGCAACGTTTAAAAAAGAATTCCCAGATAGATTTTTTAATGCTGGTATTGCTGAAAGTAGTATGGTTGTAACTGCTGCTGGTATTTCAACAACAGGCAAAATCCCATTCGTTTCTTCTTTTGCTATGTTTTTAGCAGGTAGAGCTTTTGAACAAATTAGAAACTCTATTGGATATCCACATTTAAATGTTAAATTAGCTGCAACACACGCAGGGATTTCAGTTGGCGAAGACGGTGCATCTCATCAATGTAATGAAGATATAGCCTTAATGAGAACTATCCCTGGAATGACTATTATAAACCCTTGTGATGATGTTGAAGCAAGAGCGGCTGTTTTTGCAGCTAGCGAAATTGATGGACCAGTTTACTTAAGATTTGGACGTTTAGCTGTTCCAGTTATTAACAATGATGATTATAAATTTGAAATTGGTAAAAGCGTTTTATTGAAAGATGGAACTGATGTAACTATTATTGCCACAGGTTTAATGGTTGCAAGAGCTTTAGAAGCGGCAAAAAAATTAGAAGCTGATGGAATTAATGCAAGAGTTGTTAATATGCATACAATAAAGCCAATTGATAAAGAAGCTATAATAAAAGCAAGTATAGATACAGGATTAATTATAACTTGTGAAGAACATAGCGTTATTGGCGGATTATATAGTGCAGTTTGCGAAGTGGTTTCTGAAAATATTCCTTGTAAAGTTGTGCCTGTTGCCGTTATGGACACATTCGGCAAATCAGGAAATGCTAAAGAGCTATTAGATATATTTGGTTTAAATGCTGAAAATATCGTGAATAAAGTTAAAGAAAATATTTAATAATAATTAAGGCGAAAATTTTATCAATTTTAAGATAAATTTTTGCCTTTTTTATATCCATAAGTTTGCATAATATATTTTTGTATGATAAAATATGAATATAATCAATTATTTACTTTTTTGAATATATTAAGTTAGAGAATAATACGAAGGGAACATTATTAATATGAAAAAAATAATTAGCCTATTATTATCAAGACCGTTTTTAATTTTATTATTAATAATAGTTCAATTTATTTTTGTATTCTCTGTTATGATTTCTATTGGAATTTCTTTTAGAGAATTATATTCTTATTTATTTATTTTTAGTGGATTTGTAATTTTAATATTATTAAATAGAAATGAAGTTAATCCAACTTACAAATTATTGTGGATAACTTTAATAGCCTTTATGCCTTTTTTTGGGATAGTGATATATTATTTATTAGGGCAAAGGAGTAGTAATTCTGCTTTAGCTAAAAAAATGGATTATTGCATAAAAAGAAGCGAAGAAGCACTTGATGTAGATTATAAATTATTTTATAAATTATATAAAAGAAATAAATCAAATTTTAGAACTTCAGCTTATTTAAATAATTATGCAAAAGCACCTTTATATGATAAAGTGCCGTATCATTATTTTGCGTGGGGAGAAGAATTTTTTAAAAAACTTATAGAAGAATTAGAAACTGCTGAAAAATTTATTTTTATGGAGTTTTTTATTATTGATATTGGATTTATGTTTGATTCAATATTTGAAATATTAAAAAGAAAAGTTGATGAAGGTGTCGATGTTAGAATAATTTATGATTCTTATGGTAGCTTATTAAAAATGCCAAAAAAGGAAATAGATTTATTAAGAGAACACGGGATAAAATGCGAAGAATTCACACCGCTAACTTTTTCTTTAAGACCATCAGATTATTTAATGCTTAATCATCGCTCACACAGAAAATTAGTTATTATAGATGGATATAAAGGGTTTACTGGTGGATTAAATTTAGCTGATGAATATATTAATCATATAGAAAGATTTGGAGTTTGGAAAGATACTGGATTTATGATAGAAGGGCATTGCGTTTATCCGATGACAGCATCTTTTTTATCTATGTGGGATTTTGTAACTTCAAGCGAAAGTAATATAGAAAAATTTAAAAGTAGAAAATCAAAAGTAGAAGGAACTGAAACTGTTCAAACTTATTTTGATTCTCCTTTAGATTGGGAAGCTGTTTCAAAAAATGTTTATATGAATATTATTCAGCAAGCTGAAAAATATGTTTATATCACTACACCTTATCTAATTTTAGATGAAGAATTAATAACTTGCCTGCAATTAGCTAGCAAAAGCGGTATTGAAATAAAAATAATTACCCCTGGAATTCCAGATAAATGGTATGCTTTTTGGCTAACTCAAAGCTACTATAAAACTTTAATGGAAGCAGGAGTTGAGATTTATGAATATACTCCAGGTTTTATCCATTCAAAAATGGCAGTATCGGATGATAAAATAGCTTTAATTGGAACTGCAAATTTGGATTATAGAAGTTTATATCTTCATTTTGAAAATGGAACAGTTTTTTATAATGGTAACGTGCCATTAGACGTTAAAGAAGACTTTTTAAACACTTTAGCAGACTCTAAAAAAATCAGTATGCAAGATATAAAAGAAACACCGATTTATAAAAGAATTTATCAAGCTATAATGAAAGTTTTTTCTCCTTTAATGTAAGAAATAAACGATATTTTTTTAACAATGAAAATTGTTGCAATTAAGTTGAATTAGTGATATACTTCTTTTAGTATTTTAATAATTATAAAACAGAAAGAGGTAAAAAACTTGTTTGAAATTTTAGAAAAAAAACAACTTAATGATACAACTTATTCATTAAAAATAAATGCACCAATATTATCACAAAATATAAACCCAGGTCAATTTGTTATAGTAATGGGGGACGAAAATTCAGAGAGAATACCTCTAACGATATCTTCGTATGATAAAAAAGAAGGAAATGTAACTATTGTTTTTCAAGCAATAGGTGCAGCTACAATTAAATTAAGCAATAAAAAAACAGGCGATACTATTGCCCACTTAGCGGGTCCCTTAGGCAGTGCAACGCATTTAGATGGGTATAAAAATGTGTGTGTTATAGGTGGTGGTGTTGGTTGTGCTATTGCTATGCCACAAGCAAAATGGCTTAAAGAAAACGGAGCAAACGTTGATATAATAGCTGGATTTAGAAATAAAGATATAGTTGTTTTAGAACAAGAGATGAAAAATTCATCTAGTGACTTATTTATTTGTACTGACGATGGAAGTTATGGTATTAAAGGCTTTGTCACTAATGTATTAGAAGAAAATATTATTAATGGCAAAAAATATGATTTAGTTATCGCTATTGGCCCTGTTATGATGATGAAAGCAGTTTGCTCAGTTACGAATAAATATGATGTAAAAACAATCGTTAGCTTAAATCCAATTATGATTGATGGAACAGGTATGTGTGGTGGTTGTAGAGTAACTGTTGATAATGAAGTTAAATTCGCGTGTGTTGATGGTCCTGATTTTGATGGGCATAAAGTTAATTTTGAAGAATTGATGATTAGAAATGCAACATACAAAGAGCAAGAAACTGAGCATACTTGCAAAATAATAGGAGGCAAATAATTTATGTATAATAAACAAGAAACTAAAACTCCTATGCCAGTGCAAGATGCAAATATAAGAAATAAAAATTTTAGTGAAGTGAGCCTTGGCTACACTTTAGAAATGGCTGTTAATGAAGCTAATAGATGTATTGATTGTAAACACAAACCTTGTGTTTCGGGATGTCCAATAAATATTGATATCCCTGTGTTTATTAATCATATAAAAAATAGTGATATAAAATCAGCTTTTAACTCAATAAAAACTCAAAATGCTCTGCCTGCTGTTTGTGGTAGAGTGTGTCCACAAGAAAATC
This sequence comes from uncultured Oscillospiraceae bacterium, assembly GCA_964369915.1. Classification (GTDB taxonomy): domain Bacteria; phylum Bacillota; class Clostridia; order Oscillospirales; family Ruminococcaceae; genus RGIG3102. The sequence continues at coordinate 27,307 of CAYJGG010000008.1, forward strand.
AATGCGAAAAACACTGTATTAGAGCTAAAAAAGGCGAGAGCGTTGCTATTGGTCGTCTTGAAATGTTTTGCGCTGATTGGGCAAGAGAAAACGATATAAAAACATCTGTGATTAATGAAAAAATTAATAAAAAAGTTGCTGTAATAGGAGCAGGACCTGCAGGGCTTTCTTGTGCTGGAATTCTAGCTAAAAATGGGGTGGAAGTAGAAATATTTGAATCACTTCATAAAGCTGGTGGCGTTTTAATGTATGGTATTCCTGAATTTAGGCTGCCAAAATCAATAGTTAATTATGAAATTGATAATTTAAAAGAATTAGGTGTTAAAATAAATACTGATACAATTATAGGAAAAACAATTACAGTTAATCAATTAGAAAACCAAGGGTTTTCAGCATTTTTTATCGGTAGTGGTGCCGGCCTTCCATCATTTATGGGAATAAAAGGCGAAAACTTTGCAAACGTGCTTTCTGCTAATGAATATTTAACTAGATTTAATTTAATGGAAGCATATAAAGAAGAAAGCGATACACCAAATATTAAATATAAACATGTTGTAGTAGTTGGTGGTGGTAATGTTGCTATGGATGCTGCTAGAGTAGCTAAAAGGAATGGCAGTAAAGTTAGCATAGTTTATAGAAGAAGTGAAAAGGAAATGCCAGCAAGGCTTGAAGAAATTCATCATGCGAAAGAAGAAGGCATTGAATTTTTAACTTTAAATAACCCTACTCAAATTTTTGCAGATGAAAAAGGCAGAGTGAATAAAATTGAGCTAATAAAAATGGATTTAATTCCGGCAAAAGATGGCGAAAGAGCCTCTGTTAAAGCGGTAGAGGCAAGCGAATATCTATTAGATGCCGACTGCGTTATTATAGCAATAGGAACTAATCCAAATCCTATTTTAAAATCAAGTTTACCAGAACTTACTTTAACAAAGCGTGGTGGCTTTGCTGTTGATGAAAATATGCGAACATCAAAAGAAAATATCTGGGCTGGTGGTGATGCTGTTACTGGAGCTGCAACTGTTATTGAAGCTATGGGAGCTGGAACAAAAGCTGCAAATGCCATAATTGAATATTTAAAATAAATTTAAAAGAGATTCTAATTAAGAGTCTCTTTTTTATGTTTTAAAGTAATAATATTATATTTTTTTTCATAAAATTAATAAATGTAATCATCTATTGAAAGGAATTTATATTTTATGATTGAAACAAAAATTGAAAACAATTTAGATATAAAAGAGATAAAAAGTGATATAAAAGAAGAATATAAAGAAATTATCGAGAATTATAAAAATGAGTATGAAAAAGATAAAGAAAACAGCGACACTTATTTTTATATACAAATTGCTTTTGCTTTTATAATTGTTGCGTTTTGTTTTTTTATTAGACAATCAAATACTAAAACTTTTGAATATACAAAAGCTAACTATCAAGACTTTTTTGAGAAAGAAACGATTTTAGAAAGTAATTATTCATATAATGTTTTTTTAGATAAAATGCAAGAAGAATTAAAAAATGCATTTGAAAAATTAAATGTGGCATATGAAGAAGTTTTTGCAAAAGGCAGTGGAACGCCGAGTAATTCTAGTAACGCAAAATACGAATTAGGAATAGAATTAGTAAATCCTTTAGATGGATACATATCTTCAAGTTTTGGTCAAAGAGCTGATCCTTTTGGATCAAGTTATAGCGATTTCCATACTGGTCTTGACATAGCAGCAGCAAAAGGAACATTTATTAAAGCTGCCGCTAATGGAGTTGTGGTAGAAGCTGAATATAATAGGATAGCTGGTAATTATATTGTTGTTAAAACAGATGAAGAATTATCTTTTATGTATGGACACACTCAGTTTATGCTAGTTAAAACTGGAGATAAAGTTTTAGCTGGGCAAGTTATTGCAACTGTTGGCGATACAGGAATGACAACAGGCCCACATCTTCATTTTGAAGTAAGGATTAATGATATAAGACATAATCCAATTTATGCACTAAGTTAGATGAAAGGATTAAATTTAATTTTTTGCATAATAATTTTCTTTTTGCTTTTATTTGATAGATTTAATATATTTTTATTTTGTATTATATCAAGTTTAATTCATGAAAGTGTGCATATAATTTTATATATTTTATTTTATAAGGAAATACCAAAATTAAAATTTTCTGTTTTTGGAATATCTTTAAAAAATGATAAATTAAATCAAAATAAAAATTTAATTATTATATCGCTTGCACCTATTAGCAATTTATTTATAGCAATAATCGGATTAATATTTTTGAATTTTGAATTTAGAATGAATATATTTGTTTTTTCATATGTTAATCTAATTATCGGTCTTTTAAATTTACTGCCTATTGAATATCTTGACGGGGGAAGAATTTTAGATATTGTATTTATTAATTACCCTAAATACTCAAAGATTCTAAATATAATTAGTATTTTACTATTATTTATTATAGCTCTATATTTTACAAGCGATAAATTAAAAACAATTTTCACTTTAATTATCTTTACCATATATTATTTAATAAATATTAAAAAAACTTGATTGATAATCAAGTTTTTTTGTGGTATAGTATAAGTTGATTTAATATAAAGTTAAATCTTTTGAGAAAGGGAAATTATAGATGATAGATAATAAATTGCAAGAAGTACTTCTTAGTGTGCAAAAGCCAGCAAGGTACACAGGCGGAGAGCAAGGTTGCGTAATGAAAAAAAAGGAAGATATAGATGTTCATTTTGCATTTTGTTTTCCTGATACATATGAAATAGGAATGTCGCATTTAGGATTAAAAGTTATATACGATGTTTTAAATAAGCAAGATAATATCTGGTGTGAAAGAGCGTTTACTCCTTGGATTGATATGCTAGATAAAATGAAAGAAAATAATATACCTTTATATTCACTGGAAAGTAAAACACCTTTACGTGATTTTGATATTCTAGGTTTTACTTTGCAATATGAATTATCATATACAAATATTTTAGCTATGCTTGATTTATCAGATATTCCATTTAGAGCAAAAGATAGAGATATGTCTTATCCGCTTATCTATGCAGGTGGTCCAAATACTTGTAATGCAGAGCCTATTGCCGAGTGGTTTGATATAATGCTTTTAGGCGAAGGCGAATACCACACTGTTGAAGTCTGTAATGTTTATAGTCAGTGCAAGAAAAAAGGTTTATCAAAACTTGAAACATTAAAAGAATTAAGTAAAATAGAAGGCGTATATGTGCCGTCTTTTTATGAAGTTGAATACAACGAAGATAACACTGTAAAACAGATAAAAGCTGTAAATGATGCTCCTATGCCTTGCTCTAAAGCGATTATTAAAGATTTTAAAAATCTTCCTATGCCAACGGAATTTGTTGTGCCTATTATAGGTGCTGTTCACGATAGGGCAATGGTTGAAGTTTTAAGAGGATGTGTTAGAGGTTGTCGTTTTTGTCAAGCTGGGTTTATTTATCGTCCGTTTAGAGAAAGAGATATCGATTTAATTAACGCTGGTGCAACAGAATTATGTAAAAACACTGGATATGATGAAATTTCTTTATCTTCATTATCAACTAGCGACCATCCGCATTTAGAAGATTTAATTGATGATTTATTAGTTTGGACAGAAAAAGAAAAGGTTAATATATCTTTGCCATCTTTAAGAATAGATAATTTTTCTGAAAGTTTAATCGAAAAAACTCAAAGAGTGCGCCAAAGTGGCTTAACATTTGCGCCTGAAGCTGGAACTCAAAGACTTCGAGATATTATAAATAAAAATATCGAAGAGGCAGAAATTGAAAAAACTTGTCGCTTAGCTTTTGAAAAAGGTTATTCAAGCGTTAAATTATATTTTATGATAGGACTTCCAGGCGAAACAATGGAAGATATTAAAGGTATTTATGATACTGCTAATAATATAATTGCTCTGTATTATTCCCTAGGTGATAAAGTTAAGGGAAGAGGCGTTACTATTTCAATAAGTGTAGCTTGCTTTGTTCCAAAACCTTTTACGCCATTCCAATTTTTTGGACAAGATAGTATGGAAACTTTAAAACAAAAACAAAAATATCTTTTAGAATTAGTAAATAATAATAGAAGAATGAAATTAAGTTATCATGATGCAGATGTAAGTTTTATTGAAGCAGTTTTTGCAAGAGGTGATAGGCGTCAATCAGAAGTTATCATAAAGGCATATGAAAAAGGCTGTATATTTGATAGCTGGTATGAAACATTTAAGCCTGATGTTTGGGCACAAACATTCGAGGAATGTGGCTTAGATATGCATTTTTATGCTAATAGGCATAGAAATTATGAAGAAATTACTCCATGGGAGCATATTAATTATGGTCCAACGAAAGAATTTTTAATTAATGAACATAAAAAATCAGTTGATGCTATCACAACAAAGCCTTGTAATTTAGAGTGCTTTAATTGTGGAGCTAATAAAATACTAGGAAGGGCGTGCTTTTAATGTATACAATTAGATTAAATTTTAATAAAGTTGGCCTTAGTGTTTATTTTTCTCAACTTGATTTACAAAGAGTTATGGCAAGAGCATTAAGAAAATCAGGTCTTCCAGTTTGGTTTTCACAAGGATTTAACCCTCATATTTATATGACTTTCACATTGCCTTTATCTTTAGGACATGAAAGTGTTTGCGAAAGTGTTGATTTTCGATTAACTGAGGAAATGCCATTTGAAGATGTAAAAAAAGCATTAGAAAATACACTTCCATCTGGAATTGAAGTAGTGAGTGTTACAAATGTTAATTACGATGCAAGAACAATAGCATTTGCAAAATACTCTCTAACAATTTTTGGGGATGCTAAAGAAATAAAAACTGCAATAGATACTTATAATAATTCAAATGAAGTTTTAATGGAAAAAAAATCTAAAAAGAAGATAAACACAGTTAATATTAAAGAATTTATAAAAGATATAAAAATAGAAAGCGAAGATGAAAAAAGCGTTACTGTAACAGGGATATTCTCAGCAGGCGTAATAATGAATTTAAATCCAAATCTATTTTTAAATCATCTTGAGAGCATTAGTAATATCAAAACATTTCAAACAAAAGTAGTAAGAAAAGAGCTTTTAGATAAAGATATGAAAATTTTGCAAAAAAACACTTGCAATTAACTGCAAGTTGTGGTATTATATTTAGGCGTTAGTATCTGCCGAGCCATCGGTAGGGTTAATGTATACAAAAAACATTAAGCGGATAGTCCTCTGTCAATTAATTTATTGAGTATGAACATCTGTAAAACAAATGGAGGAAAAAATAATGGACGCAATTAAAATTATGACACAAGGCATGCTTAAAGAAGAAAAACCAGTTGTAAATGTTGGTGACACTGTTAAAGTTCATGTTAGAATCAAAGAAGGCGAAAAAGAAAGAGTTCAAGCTTTTGAAGGCACAGTTATTGCTAAAAAGCATGGCGGAATTCAAGAAACATTCACAGTAAGAAGAACATCTTACGGTGTTGGTGTTGAAAGAGTTTTCCCAATCAACTCACCATTCGTAGAAAAAGTTGAAATCGTACGTCACGGACGTGTACGTCGTGCTAAACTGTTCTATCTAAGAGATCGTGTTGGTAAATCAGCGAAAGTTAAAGAAAGAATTAGAAGATAATTTTTTTAAAAAAAAGAGGGCGAGATATTGCCCTCTTTTATTTTATATGATATAATTAGATGTATTGCATAATAATTATAATTTAAAATAAAATATGATAATTTCATATACCAAAATTTAGCAGAAAGGACTTTCGCTTCAAATGAAAAGTATATTTGAAATAATCGAAACTGTTTGTATTGCATTTGTTTTGATAGCTGGTCTAATTATGCTAGGTATTAGGCCAGTAACAGTTGACGGTATTTCTATGAATAATACTTTAGTAGACGATGATAGGCTAATTATTTCAAACTTTATGTATACGCCTGAAGTTGGAGATATAGTTGTTATAGATCAAAATACAATCTTTCAAAAACCTATAATTAAAAGAGTTATAGCTGTTGAAGGAGATACAATAAAAATTGATTATTCAACTGGTGATGTTTATTTAAATGACGCTCTACTAATAGAAAATTATATCTTAGAAAAGATAAACCCTAGTGATAAAGAAAATATTGAAATGATTATACCAGAAGGTCATATTTTTGTTATGGGCGACAATCGCAACAACTCTGAAGATTCAAGAGTTGCAGCGCTTGGCGCTGTTAGTAATAATTTAATTTTAGGGGAGGTTCTTTTAAGAATTTATCCACTAGAATCTTTTGGTATAGTTTATTAAACACATGGGGGATATATGACTGAAAATTTTAATGATTTGGATAATTTTAACGTAAACTCAAAGAGTATACACTGGTTTCCAGGTCATATGATGAAAACTCTAAGGCTGATGGCTAAAGAGATTAAAAATATCGATGTTGTTATTGTTTTACTAGATGCAAGAATTCCTTACTCTAGTCAAAATCCAGAAATCGATGATATTATAAAAAATAAACCGAAAATATATATTTTAAATAAAGCAGATTTAGCAGATCCAGTTATAACTAAAGAATGGATAAAATTCTTTAAAAGTAAAGGGATGGGTGCTATTTCACTTAATTCAAAAACAGGGAAAAACTTCTCAAATATTAAAAATCAAATTGATGAAGAATTAAAAGAATTAATCGAAAGAAGAACTTTAAAAGGTATTGATGGAGCAAGAATAAGAGCAATGATGGTTGGCGTTCCAAACGTTGGGAAATCAACTTTTATTAATAGCATAGCAGGAACTCAAAGGGCGAAAGCTCAAGACAGACCAGGCGTTACTAGAGGAAAACAATGGATAACTGTTCAAGGCTATGATTTACTTGATATGCCAGGTGTTTTATGGAGGAAGTTTGAAAATCAACATGTGGCGGCAAACTTGGCTTTTATAGGCTCAATTAAAGACGATGTTTTAGATTTAGAAACTATTGCTGTTTATCTATTAGAGCAATTAGTTAAAACAAATAAAGAATCTTTAAAAGAGAGATATAAATTATCTGATGAAGATTTAGAGCTACCTGCATTTGAAATTTTAAGTAAAATAGCTAGAAAAAGAGGTATGCTTATTAAAGGTGGCGAAGAAGACACTGAAAGAGCTGCAATTATGCTTTGTGATGAATTTAGAGCCTCTAAAATAGGGAAAATCACTCTTGAAAGGCCACTTGAAAATGAGTAACGATTTATTTTTATTTGATGAAGATTTTAGAAAAGATTATAAAATTATAGCAGGTGTTGATGAAGCAGGTAGAGGTCCTTTATGTGGGCCTGTTGTTTGCGCCGCTGTTATTTTAAAGCCAGAGTTTAAAGGCGATGGAATTAATGATTCAAAAAAGCTCACAGAAAAGAAAAGGGAAGAGCTTTATGATATTATTATTGAAAATAGCCTAGCTTATAATATAGTTTTTATAGATGAAAAAATTATAGATGAAAAAAATATATTAAACGCTACACTTTTTGGAATGCAAAAATCTATTAAAGATTTAAATTTAAATCCCAATTTAGTTTTAATTGATGGAAATAAAGTTCCAATTGAAATAAGCGATATAGCTGTTAGTATTGTAAAAGGGGATTCACACAGCCTTTCTATTGCTGCAGCTTCTATATTAGCTAAAGTTTCAAGAGATAGATTTATGCTTAAAATAGCTGAAGATTTTCCTGAGTATAATTTAGAAAAACATAAAGGATATGGAACAAAAGGGCATTATGAAGTTTTAGAGAAATATGGAGTTCCTCATTTTTATAGAAAAACTTTTTTAAAAAAACGAAGTGATTTAGTATGGATAAAAAAATAATAGGAGCAATAGGCGAAAAAAAAGTTTGTGAATGGTATACTAATAGAAATTACAAACTTTTATCAACAAATTTTAAATCAAAATTTGGAGAAATAGATGTTATTGCAAAATTTAAAGACACTATAGTTTTTATAGAAGTGAAAACTAGAAATTCTAATAGATTTATGAATGCAAGTGATGCTGTTGATTTTAAAAAGCAACAAAGAATTAAAAAAACTGCACTGTTTTTTATGCAGATAAATAATTTAAATGATGAATTTGTAAGATTTGATGTTGCCGAAGTTTATTATAGTAATGAAAAATTTGAAATTAATATTATCGAAAACGCTTTTGAATAAATATTAAAATTCAAAAAAACCGCCCTTATGAGGCGGCTTTTTTTTCGAATTTTATTAAATTTAAATTATATTGAATTGATAAATATAAAACACTTATAAAATTTATAGGTAGTATTGTTAGATGATAAATAGTGTCGTATTTTAGATAGTTTATGTTTTCAGAATAATCTAAAGGGTATATATTGTATAATAAAATATAACCTAAAGAAATTACAAATAAAATTAGAAAAATATTCTTGGTTTTTTTCATAAAATATATCCTTTCTATATGTAAATAGAATATTATATTTACAAAAAAAAATAAACAGAAAAATATTAACGCTATGTTAAAAAAATATTATTAATATTAAATATTGTTAATATTTAGATTTAATCTAAACATGCTTTTATTAATCCTAAAAATAATGGGTGCGCTTTATCTGGGCGAGATTTGAATTCTGGATGATATTGAACACCAATAAAAAATTTATTACTAGGAATTTCAACTACTTCTATTAATTTTTCATCAGGACTAACACCAGAAAAAACTAATCCGTTTTCAGATAGTATTTTTTTATAACTATTATTAAATTCAAAGCGATGGCGATGTCTTTCACTTATTAAATCAGAATTATATAAAGAGTGTAGTAATGTGTTTTTTTCTACCTTACATGGATATGCACCTAGACGCATTGTTCCGCCTTTTTTTGTTATATTGATTTGATCTTCCATAATATCAATAATTTTATTATCTGCATCTTTATTAAATTCTGATGATGTAGCATCTTTAATATTAGCAACATTTCTTGCAAACTCACAGCAAATCATTTGCATTCCAAGACAAATACCTAATAAAGGGATATCATTTTCTCTTGCATACTGGATTGCAACAACTTTTCCTTCTATTCCTCGATTTCCAAATCCGCCAGGAATGACAATGCCATCAACACCTTTAAGTGTTTCTTTAACATTTTTAAAATTCACATATTCGCTATCAATCCATTTAATATCAATATGTTTAGAATGATGAATTCCAGCATGATATAAACTTTCCATAACAGATAGATACGCATCATGAAGTTTTACATATTTTCCAACTATTGCAATAGAAATACTGCCATTTCTATTTTGAATTTTATCATTTAAATTTTCTAATTCTTTTAAATCGATATTATTTTCTTTTAATTTTAATAATCTGCAAACAACTTTATCTAGCCCGTTTTTATAAAGCATTAAAGGGGCTTGATATAAACTTTCTAAAGTATTGTTTTCAATAACGCAATCTTCTTCAACATTACAAAATAAAGAAATTTTCTTTTTAATGTAATCTGGGAGATCTTCATCACATCTAGTGACAATAATATTAGGGAATATTCCAAGACTACGAAGTTCTTTAACAGAATGCTGCGTTGGTTTTGATTTATGTTCGTTACTTCCTTTTAAATAAGGAACAAGAGTTACATGTAAAAATAAGCAGTTATCTCTGCCTTTTTCTAAAGATATTTGTCTTATTGCTTCTAAAAAAGGCAAACTTTCAATATCTCCAACAGTGCCTCCAATTTCGCAAATTAAAATATCGGCATCACTTTTAGTAGCAGCTAAATAAATAAAGTTTTTTATTTCATCTGTTACATGGGGAATAACTTGAACAGTGTCTCCAAGATATTTTCCTTCTCTTTCAGCGTTTATAACGTTTGAATAAATTTTCCCACTTGTAATATTAGAAAATTTAGTTAAATCTTCATCGATAAATCTTTCATAGTGTCCTAGGTCTAAATCAGTTTCTGCACCATCATCAGTTACAAAAACTTCGCCATGCTGAAAAGGGCTCATTGTGCCAGGATCAGCATTCATATATGGATCTAATTTTTGAGAAACAACTTTAAATCCTCGTTGTTTTAATAATCTACCAAGGCTTGCAGCTGTTATTCCTTTTCCAAGTCCTGAAACAACACCGCCAGTTACAAATATATATTTTGTCATATTTTACTCCTTTTTAATTTCTTATAATTAATTTTCATATGTTTTTAAAATTGATAAAGCAATGTCAACTTTACTTTTCCTTTTATTCATCGCTTCTTTTTCAATATGCTTATGCGCATCATTTTCAGATAAAGAAAAATTATTTATTAAAATTCTTTTAGCCCTATCAACAGTTTTTATATCAGAAATTTGCTTAGTTAATTTTGAATTTTCTTTTTGATATAAACTAAGTTTATTATTAGTTGCAATTGCGATTTTTAAAACTGAGTAGAATAGTGGGGGATTAATAGGTTTTGAAACAGTTAAAACGCCATAATCTTCTAAATTTGAAGAAATATCATCATAAATAGCAGCATCAACTGTTATAATAACTTGAGATATGCTTTTCATTGCAATTTGCATAGCTAAACTATCACCTTGCTCATCTATTAAAGGAGAATTAATAATAATTAAATCAAAATGTCTTTCTAATAATAATCTTCTTGCATCACCACAAGTACTTTTAATTGAAATATCATTAATAGGTACTGATTTTAACATTTTTGTGAAAAAAGCAACACCTTTTTGAGAATCTGAAATAATTAATGCATTTTTCATAATTTTTAGTACCTTTCTTAGATTTTTTTATAGTTTTATAAAATATCGGTTATTAATAAATTCTAATTTATCTTTTGAATTAGTGTATTCAATTAACTCATCTTTTTTTATATTTATATATTTATTTAATAAACTTTCACCTAAAACTTCTTTTATAAAATCACTGTTTTCAGCAAGATTTATAGCAGATTTTAAATCAGTTGGAAGAGTTTTTAATTTATTTACTATTTCTTTATCTGCATTATATAAATTAATATCATCTGATTTAGGTAATTTTAAATTATTCTCAATTCCGTAAAATCCTGCCATAGTAAGCAAACTGAATGCAAGATAAGGATTAACACTAGGATCAGCACTTCGTACTTCAATTCTGCTATTTTCGCTAGCTGCTGCAGGAATTCTAATAAACTGAGAGCGATTTTCTTTTGACCAAGATATATATTTTGGAGCTTCAAATCCACCTAATCTATCATATGAATTTATTACTGGATTTAAAAATAAAGAAATTTCCTCGGCTTTATATAAGATTCCAGCTATAAATTGCTGTGCAATTATAGGAAGATCATTATCATTTAATTTAAAAATGTTTTCTTTGTCTTTTGATAAAGACATATTAATATGCAAACCATTCCCAGCGTTATTTAAAAGTGGTTTTGGCATAAAAGAAGCAAATAAGCCATTTTGCGTAGCAATATTTTTAACTATTGATTTAAATACTAATAAATTATCAGCACAAGATAAAGCATCAGAAAAAGCAAAATCTATTTCATTTTGCCCAGGACCTTGCTCGTGGTGACTGCTTTCAGGCATAATACCCATATCTTCTAAAGATAAACATATTTCTCTACGAATATCTTCTCCTTTATCCAAAGGATAAACATCTAAATACTCACCATTATCAAGAGGAACTTTAGTTGGATTTAAATCGGCATCTGTTTTAAATAAATAAAATTCACACTCAGCACCAATTTTTGTAGTATATCCAATTTCTTTACATTTCTCTGTTACTTTTTTTAATATATATCTACTATCATCCTCAAAAAAATCTCCATTTGGATATTTTATATCACAAATAAATTTAACAACTCTATTTGAACCAAGTCGCCAAGGAAGTAAAGTTAAAGTTGAAGGATCTGGAAATAAAAATAAATCACTTTTTGTAATATCACGAAATCCCTTTATACTGTTTGCATCAAAAGAAACACCTTTAATAAAGGCATTTTCGAGTTCGTGTGGCATAATAGATATATTTTTTTCTGAACCTAAAATATCACAAAAACTAAGCCTTATAAATTTTACATCATTCTCATTTATAAATTTTAAAACTTCATTAATTGTATTTTGCATAATAGTTTCCTTTCTTTTATAAAAAATAAAAATGTCCATCATATAGTGTAAAAAAGGGGACTCAAACAGCACGGTTATGATAACCGTTTTTTTTACATTATATGATGAACACCGTTGTTCAACATAGTAAAAATTATATAGTATAAAAGGAAAAAAGTCAATATAAAATTGTCTCAAAAAAAAAAATTTTTAAAAAAGTGTTGACAAATTTAAAACATGATGATATAGTATTCCCATAACAGCAAAGGCGCTGTGAGTTTACAAAGCTCACGGTGCCTTTATTTTTGTTATATACTTAAATTTTAAAAAATGAAGTGCTTGAAAAAAATTCAAGTAAGTGGATTTTAGCTTTACTAAAAAGCAGAAATCAACAGAAAGGTTAAGGTAAGAATTATGCAAACATGTAGTAAATGTACAATGACGAGTATGAGACCAGGAGTAGTTTTTGATAAAAATGGAGTATGCACAGCATGTAATCACTTCGAAAATAGAAAAAACGTTGATTATGATAAAAGATTTGAAGAATTAAAAGCATTATGCGATAAATATCGTGGCTGTAATGGCCCTGGCGGATACGACTGTGCGATTGCAGTTAGTGGTGGTAAAGATAGCCATTTTCAAGTTTATATGTTAAAAGAAGTTTTAGGAATGAACCCTATACTTTTTACTGTTGAGGATAACTTTCCTATGACAGATGCCGGAATTCACAATCTTAAAAATATCAGTGAGGAATTTTCTTGTAATATAGTAAGCTGGAAACCAAATATTAAAGTTCAAAAAATATTAATGAAAAAGTTTTTTGAAAAATATGGTAAACCAACATGGTTTGTTGATAGATTTATCTACACATTCCCATTATATATGGCAGCAGCTTTTAACACTCCATTAATTTGTTATGGTGAAAATGTTAGCTATGAATATGGTGGAAGCGAAGATGTAGAAACATATTCAGCTAAAGCGCAAGTAAATAATGGTGTTGCTGTTGATATTGATTTTTCTGAGCTTTTAGGCGATGGTGTTACAGAAAATGATTTAAATCTTTTAAAAGCTCCTAGTAAAGAAGTTTTAGATAAATTAGATCCATTTTATATGTCTTACTTTGTTGAATGGAATAGTGTTAGAAACTACAACTTTGCAAAAAGTAGAGGATTTAATGATTTAACGCATGAATGGGATAGAACTCATCATATAGAAAACTTTGACCAAATCGATTCAAGAGCATATCTTGTTCATTCTTGGATGAAATATCCAAAATTCGGCCATGCAGCTGCAACTGATTACTCATCAAGATTAATTCGTTATGGTATGATGACTAGAGAAGAAGGTTTTGAATTAATTAAAAAGCACGATGGCGATTTAGATAAACTATGCGTTAAAGATTTCTGCGAATTCTGTGGATATACAGAAAGTGAATTCTGGGGTATTGTTGATAAATTCTATAACAGAGATTTATTTACTAAAAATAAAATTGGTAAATGGGTTTTAAAAGAAGAAATAGGCAAATAAATATTTATATAGTTTTGTGGTTTTGAAATTTCAAAACCACTATAACTATTACTAGAGAAATAAATTTTATTATGTGTGAATATGGAGGGAAATAATTATGAGATTAGAGGAAACTTTTGCTAGTAAGGCTTTTACTAAAGAAGTTATGAAGAAAAAACTTCCAAAAGAAACCTATCAAGCACTCAAAAAAACAATTGATGATGGTAGTTTATTAAGTGAAGAAGTTGCAACAATTGTAGCTACGGCGATGAAAGATTGGGCAATAGAAAAAGGCGCAACTCACTTTACTCACTGGTTTCAACCTATGACTGGAATTACAGCCGAAAAACATGAGGCGTTTGTATCTATTTCAGATGAAGGTAAAATGATAATGGACTTTAGTGCAAAAGAACTCGTTAAAGGTGAACCTGATGCTTCTAGTTTTCCTTCAGGCGGTTTAAGAAGCACTTTTGAGGCAAGAGGATATACAGTTTGGGACACAACATCATATGCTTTTGTTAAAGATGATACATTATATATTCCAACAGCATTTTGTTCTTTTGGTGGGGAAAGTTTAGATAAGAAAACACCATTATTAAAATCAATGGTTGCAGTTGAAAAGGAATCATTAAGAATTCTAAAACTATTAGGTGATGAAAAAACAAAAAGAGTAATGCCGGTAGTAGGTGCAGAACAAGAGTATTTTTTAATTGATAAATCTGTGTATCAAAAGCGCCAAGATTTAGTTTTAACTGGAAGAACTTTAATGGGTGCACGCTCGCCTAAAGGGCAAGACTTAGATGATCATTACTTTGGAAGCATAAAACCAAGAGTTGTAAAGTATATGAAAGAATTAGAAGAAGCTCTATGGGAAATTGGAATATATGCAAAAACAAGGCATAACGAAGTTGCACCAGGACAATATGAACTAGCGCCGATTTTCACTACAACTAATATCGCAACAGATAATAACCAAATCACAATGGATATAATGAAAACTTTAGCAGATAAACATGATTTAGTTTGTCTTTTACATGAAAAACCATTTGCTGGAGTAAACGGCAGTGGTAAACATAATAACTTTTCTTTAACTACTGATACTGGATTTAATTTATATTCACCAGGTAAAAATCCAAGTGAAAATACAAGGTTTTTATTATTTTTAGCTGCTACTATTAAAGCAGTTGATGAATATCAAGATTTACTTAGAATTTCATCAGCAAGTGCTGCAAATGATCATAGATTAGGAGCAAATGAAGCGCCTCCAGCTATAATTTCAATATTTTTAGGAGATGAATTATCAAGTGTAATTGAATCAATAATTCAAGATAAAAATTTCTTAGAATTTGAGAAAAAACCATTAAAAATTGGTCTTTCTGAACTTTCTTATTTCACTAAAGATACAACAGATAGAAACAGAACTTCGCCATTTGCTTTTACAGGAAATAAATTTGAATTTAGAATGGTGGGCTCATCTTTTTCAATAGCAGGACCTAATATTTTTATTAACACTATTATTGCAAATTCTTTAAAAGAATTTTCTAATAAATTAGAAAGATCAAAAGATTTAGATAAAGATATTAAAACATTAATAAAAGATACATTTATTAAACATAAAAGAATTTTATTTAGTGGAAATAGTTATTTAAATGAATGGGAAATTGAAGCTGAAAAAAGAGGATTATTAAATCTTAAAAACACAGTTGATGCATTGCCACATTATATAAATGAAAAGAATTTAAAACTATTTGAAGAAAA
The DNA here is from genome assembly GCA_964369915.1 of uncultured Oscillospiraceae bacterium. Lineage (GTDB taxonomy): Bacteria > Bacillota > Clostridia > Oscillospirales > Ruminococcaceae > RGIG3102. The sequence continues at coordinate 42,611 of CAYJGG010000008.1, forward strand.
CAATGTTATGAGTAGAGTTGAAGTTAATTTAAGATATGAAATTCTATTAGAAACATACTGCAAAACAATTCATATTGAAGCTTTAACTTTAATCGATATGACTAGAAAAGAAGTGATTTCATCTATTTTAAAATATGAAAAAGCATTACTTGAAATTGCTACTAGTAAAAAAGCATTAGATGCCGATTATACAATAGAATTAAATTCAATTAATAAAATTACAAAAGCAAAAAATGATATATCAGAAAAACTATCAAACCTTGAAAATATGATGGTTGAAGTTAAAGAGTTAAATGATATTCTATTAGAATCAAAATTCTATAGAGATAAAGTTTTAACGCAAATGACAAAATTAAGATTTATTTTAGATGAAATCGAATTAGGCATACCAAAAGAGTTTTATAGTTTACCAACATACTATGATATTTTTAATAGTATAATATAAAATAAAAAACACAGTACTAAATTGTACTGTGTTTTTATGTTATCTTTAAATAATATAAAAATTATTTATATAATAAGAAGTCTTCAGGGATATAGGAATAAATAATATTTTCTATATAATCCATTGTGAATTTATGGCTTAATGCTGAAACACCATGAGAAGATGCAAGCTCTTCAGTATAGTCTTTTAAAAGATAGTTTCTAATATTTGAATAATTATAATCATAGTGAGTAACGAGTGGAACAAAATAAGGATTGATTATATCAACAATAGAATTACCATCTAAATCATATGTTTTTGTTATATCAAATTGAAATAATCCGCCAATCATATTATTAGAAACGCTCTGTGCAGAAACAAAATTACCTAAAGAATAGCAAACTAAAGTTTCAAATCCAGTTTCAGGATTTACATAATTTTCAACTGTTTGAACAACGTGTGGGTGAGTGCCAATGATAACATCAACTCCCATTGCATTTAGGTTTTGCACTACATCTTTTTGATAAGAATTAACCTCGTTTGAGTTTTCAGTGCCCCAATGAATAGAAACAATAACAACTTCTGAATTTTCTTTAGCTATTTCAACTTGCTTTTTTACCACTTCATAATCACTAGGTGAAATCACATAAGGGCTAGTGTCATCGTATATATTTAAACCATTAGTTGAAAAAGTGTAGGCTAAAAAAGACATAGTAATATTATTTTCTTCTAAATATTTAATATCAACAGAATTATCACCAGTGTAAAAGCCTGCATGGATAACATCTTGATTGTTCCAATATTCTAAAGTTTTATATATACCTTCAACACCTTTATCATATGAGTGATTATTACTAGTAGAAATAACGTTAAATCCCATTTCAACAACCTTATCTCCTAAAGCTAAAGGAGAAGAAAACATAGGGTATGTAGCCGGGGTAAGAGGGGTTACTAATGTTTCTTGATTTATAAATTTAACATCAAAATCTTCAAAATAATATTCTATATTTTCATATAAATAATCAAAATCATATCCGCCAGCCTCTTCACTTCTTCTAGCTGCCTGCAAATAAATTGAGCCGTGAATTAAATTATCGCCAGCTGCAACAAAACTAACTGTATCCATTGGTTTAACCGTTGGGGCAGGAGTAGGAGTAGGGGTGGATTCAATAACTGTATTTGTTTGTAAATCACTATTAGAACAAGCAGTAAAAATGATTAAAATTATGCTAATTAAAGTGATTAATTTAAAAAATCTTTTCATAATACCTTTTCCTTAATAAAATTAAATATAATATTATTCTACATTTATTTTATAATAAATACAAGAAAAATATTTAAAATTATTAAATTAATTATTTACTGTAAACCTAAAATACTTTACAGTAAATAATTTATAAAGAATTACTTGAAAAAAACTAGAATTTAAGGTATAATATCATCTATGCAATTTTAAAAAAATAAAGGAAAACATAAAATTAATGATTGAAAATTTATTTAATAAAAGCGACTATTTTTTCTCTTTACCAGAGGAATTAATCGCACAAACACCGATGATACCAAGAGATGAATGCAGATTATTATGCATTGAGAAAAACACAGAAAACTTTAGCAATAAAATATTTTTAGATATATATGATTTATTGAAAAGTGGTGATGTATTAGTTTTAAATGATTCAAAAGTTTTGCCGGCTAGATTATTTGGAAAAAAATTAACAGGAGCTGTTTGCGAACTACTTCTTTTAAAGCAAATTAAAGTGAATGAATGGGAGTGCCTTGCAAAACCAGGAAAAAGATTAAAAGAAGAAACAGAAATTATTTTTGATAGCCCAGTTTTAAAAGCAAAAATAAAAAAAACTTTGGAAAATGGAAATAAAATTGTTGAGTTTTTTTATACTACGCAAACTTTACATGAGGCTCTTGATATAGTTGGGAAATTACCACTTCCACATTATATAACAAAAGAGTTAGAAGATAATAGCTTATATCAAACAGAATATGCTAAAATCTTAGGCTCTTCTGCCGCTCCAACGGCTGGTCTTCATTTCACAAGAGAGTTAATGAAAAAATTAGAAGATAAAGGCGTTATCATAAAATATGTAACACTACACGTTGGACTTGGAACATTTAGACCTGTTAAAACGGATAATATTTTAGAACACGATATGCATAGTGAATGGTTTAGTATTCCAAAAGATACCGCAGACGCTATAAATTTTGCAAAAGAGAATAATAATAGAGTTATTTCAGTTGGAACAACAAGCACAAGAACACTAGAAGCTTGCTATAAAAAACATAATAAAATCATTCCTTGCGAAATGGATACTGATATTTTTATTTACCCAGGATATAAGTTTAATGTTATAGATGGGCTGATAACAAATTTTCACTTACCAGAAAGCACATTAATAATGCTAGTTAGCGCCTTAGCTTCTCACAATACTTGCATGAAAGCATATAATCATGCTGTGAAAGAAAAATATAGATTTTATAGCTTTGGTGATGCTATGTTTATAATATAAAGGAAATTAAAATGTATAAATTAATTAAAACAAATAATACAGCAAGAAGGGGAGAATTCACAACTCCTCATGGCAAAGTGCAAACACCGGCTTTTATGAATGTTGCAACTACTGCTGCAATTAAAGGCGCTTTATCCACACAAGATTTAGAAGATATTCGCTGTCAGGTTATGCTTTGTAACACTTATCATTTACACCTAAGACCAACAGATGAAACTGTTAAAACTTTAGGTGGACTTCATAAATTTACAAACTGGCAAAAACCTATTTTAACAGATAGTGGTGGATTTCAAGTTTTCTCTTTGTCAAAATTAAGAAAAATAAAAGAAGAAGGCGTTTATTTTTCTTCTCATATTGATGGAAGAAAAATATTTATGGGACCTGAAGAAAGCATGCAAATCCAATCAAACTTAGCCTCAACTATTGCAATGGCTTTTGATGAATGTGTTGATGCAAGAGCTGAAAAAAAGTATGCTATTGATTCTGTTGCTTTAACTACTAGATGGCTTAAAAGATGTAAAAAAGAAATGGACAGGCTAAATTCATTAGAAACAACTATAAATAATAAGCAGATGCTTTTTGGAATTAATCAAGGTTGTATCTATGATGATTTAAGAGTGAATCATATGAAGGAAATAGCAGAATTAGATTTAGACGGATATGCTATTGGAGGCCTTGCTGTTGGAGAAACAAAAGAAGAAATGTATCATGTTATTTCTTTAGTTGAAGAGCATATGCCAAAAGATAAAATCAGATATTTAATGGGTGTTGGAACACCAGGGAATATTTTAGAAGCTGTAAAACGTGGAGTTGATATTTTTGATTGCGTTATGCCATCAAGAAATGCAAGACATGGGCATATAAACACTTGGGATGGTGTTATTAATATAAAAAATGCAAAATATGCTTTAGATGATACTCCTATTGATCCAAAATGTGACTGTCCTGTTTGCAAAACATATACAAAAGCATATATAAGACATCTTTTTAAAGCTGGAGAAATGCTTGCAATGCGCCTTTGTGTAATGCATAATTTATATTTTTATAATAATTTTATGGAAAAAATTAGAGAAAATATAGAAAATGATACATTTGATAGTTTTTATAATGAAAATGTATTAAAACTAGACTCAAGAATTTAACTTGAAATAAACATAAATATATGTTATTATTTTTTATAGACTATAAAAACTATGGAGGAAAACAAATGTACTTATTATTAGAAACTGCTTCTGTAAGCACAACAGAAAGTTTAGTATCAACATTCTTACCAATCGTTCTAATGTTCGCTGTACTATACTTTGTTATGATTAGACCGCAACAAAAGAAAGAAAAAGCTTTAAAAGAAAAAGTTAACTCACTTGAAATTGGCGATAGCGTTACTACAAATGCTGGTATCGTTGGCCGTGTTGTAAGTTTAAAAGAAGATACTTTAGTAATTGAAAGTTCATCATCAAGACTTAGAATAAAAAGATGGGCTGTAGCTGATATTGAAAAATTAAAGCTAGACTAATTTATTAGTAATAAAATCACCTTTTATTGAATAGTATTATACTATCAATTAGGAGGTGATTTTTTGTTACAAAAAATTTTAATTTCAAAAACAAGTACTCAAAGATTAATAATAAAAATAATAATTGGATTAGTATTATCTTTTGTAAGTTTTGGGTTTTTATTATGTGTTGTTAGCTTTTTTATTATAAATGTTGATACACCGCAATATATATTAATCCCTATAACAACGGCTATGTTAACATTTGCAAGTTTTTTAGATAGCTTTATTTTAGCTAAAGTTTTTAAAGAAAATGGTTTATTTATCGGCGTTTTTGTAAGTTTAGTGTTTATAATAATTTTTATTTCTTGTGCTGTTATATCTAATAGTTTTTCTTTAACGAATTTATTTTTCACAAAAGTAGTAGCTATTTTACTTTCTGGTGTTATAGGCGGATTATTAGGCGTTAGCATATAAAAAAGATTATAAAGGAAAGAAAATTTAAATGAAGATGTATAATAAAATTAAAAGAAGCAAAAAAAAATTAGATAACATATTAATAATTATGATTTCTATATATATTTTAGGAGTTATAATTGGTAGTTTTTTAATATATATAGATAAAGATAGCTCCAATTTTTTAATCACTATCTTAAAAAACTCAATGGCTATTTCTATATCAGAGGAAGTAAGTGTATTCTCATCATTTCAAAATTTATTTAATGATATTATATTTTTTCTTTTGATATGCTTATTAAAGTATTCTGGGGTGTTAAAAATATTAACTAGCTCCATTCCTTTAATTTATGGGATGAAAAATTCTATTTTATATTCAATGGCAAGTATTAACGGAATGAATTTTATTAAAATACTATCAAGTTTAACTATTAAAGACACTGCTATTAGTTTTTTGCTTATTTTATATTCAGCCTCTGTTTTAAATGAGATAATAAAAGAAAAAGAAGATATAAAATATGATTTAAAAATTCTTTTAGCTTATATAATAGCTGTTTTTTCTATTTACATAATTGATGTAGGTTTAAAAATGTTAATTCTAATTTAATATATTAATTTAAGCTACCATTAAAAAGGTAGCTTTTTGTTGACACTTTTTATTATTAATGATACTATATATTGATAATAAAATAAGGATTGGAAAATAAAATGAAAAAATCAATACCGCTTTTGGCAGGTATATTAGCAAATTTAATTTTTGGAACAACTTTTTATGCAATAACTATTGCTCATAAAGCAAGTGGGGGAGATGCGCTGCTTTTATTATCTTATAGGTTTTTAATAGGATCTTTTGTGCTTTTTTTACCGATTTTATTTAGAAAAGTTATAGTTAATTACAAAAATAAACCGATACTTATTTTGTTTTTTATTTCAATATTAAATCCAGTAATCGGATTTTTTTCTGAAACAGCAGCATTAAATCTAATCCCTTCATCACAACTTAGTATTTTTATTAGTTTAACTCCGATAGTTGCAGTTACGTTATCAGTTATTTTAATAAAAGAAAGACCAACAAAATTACAATTAATTTTTATGTTTATTTCAATTATCGGTGTTATTATTATAAACACAACAGGAAGTTTAAATCCTGTTCCTTTATTAGGAGTTGTATTAATTTTAAGCTATATGTTTTCAAATAGTTTATATAGGATTAGTTTAATTAAATTATCAAAAATATTTTCTACATATGAATTAACTTTTTTAGTAACTTTTTTTGCCGGTATTGTTTTTACTGTGATTTCTATGTCGATGCATACTTTAAATGGAGATGTATCAACATACTTTACTGCCGCTTTAGATATAGATTTTATGATACCAACAGTTTATTTATCAGTAGCTTCAACTGTTTGCGCTATGTTTATGGCAAACTATGCAACTGCAAATCTTCCAATAACAGTTTCATCTGCTTTAAGCACTATAACACCAGTTATGTCGGTGGTATTAGGTGTTGCTTTATTAAAAGAGCCTTTTGGTATAAACGATTTAATTGGAACAATTATAATTTTATCTGGAGTACTTGGAATAACAATGGCATATGGCTACAAAAAAGTAAATATTAAAAAATAATAAAAAGCTATCAGTTAAAATTAAAAACTGATAGCCTTTTTGTATTACTTTTTCTTAAAATTCGATAACGGAGAAGATTTTGCAGCTTTTTTTAGCGCTTCATCAGATATATGAGTGTAGATTTCAGTAGTTGAAACATGTTCATGTCCTAAAATTTCTTTTAAAGCTAACATATCTGCATTACCGCTTCTATAAAGTAAAGTGGCAGCTGTATGCCTTAATTTATGCGCAGAAAACCCCATATTAGCTAATCCAGAAAGTTTTAAGCACTCTTCTATAATTTGTTGAACACGTCTTGCAGAAAGGCGTGTTTTCCTCGTTTCGGAGATAAATAAAGCTGGCTCTTGCTCTTTAGAAATTATATTATTTCTAAAAACAAGATAGTCGTTTATAGCTTTTAGACAGCTATCATTTAAATAAACAATTCTCTCTTTATTTCCTTTACCGATAATTCTTAAAGTGTCATCTCTAATGTCTTTAACATCAATGCCAACAAGCTCACTTAATCTCATTCCACAGTTTAATAATAAAACAATCATACAATAATCTCTTTGAGGGAATTTTGTATTAACATTTGATAATAATTCAATCGCTTGCTCTAAATTCAAGTATTTTGGTAGTCGTTTTTTGTTTATAGGAAGTTCTATATTTTCGCTAGGATTAGTTTTTAATATATGAGATTTATTAACACTATACTTAAAAAAACCTCGAATACTAGAGAGTTTTCGTGAGCGTGCAGCAGTAGAATTTTGTCTTTCTTGCATAGAAAAATATAAAAAATCTAAAATATCGCTTTGAGAAATCGATTTCAAAAAATCAATGTCTAAAATAGAAATGTCAATTTCATCTATAACTGAGTTATTTATGCAGTTATTTCTTTTTTGATAGATAAATCTAAAAAAAAGTTTTAAATCTATATAGTAAGCTTCCACAGTTTTACTGGATAAACTTCTAATAGTTTGCATATAATATAAAAACTCTTTTAAAAATGCTGGGCTATCAGAAAAGTCAGAATATAGCTTTATTTTACTGTTTGCCATAGTTTTAAACTTCTTTCTTTTTTATTTTATCACTATTATAACACGTAAAATTCAAAATTCAAAATATTTTACAAATTTCTTTGTTAAACTTGTATATAATTAAAGGTATAATTTTGAATATGTATACAAAGATTACTGGAAACGTTTACATTTACATCTAGTATGTGTTATATTATAGAAAATTATTCAACTCATTCACTCCAAAATATGAATGCATTGAAAGAAAAGAAGGAGGAACACCCCAGTGCTTTGGGTGCGGTAGTATGGAGATATGCCGTAATACATTTTATACACTAACTGATAAAATGTGAGGTAGTAGGATGCGAATGCAATACTACTAAAGCAAATGAAGATGGCAGAAGTTATTCTAAAGCATGTTAAAAAAGTTTATCCAAGAGAAGAAAAAAAGAAAAAAGGCGAGCAGAAAAAAACAAATCTTACAGTTACTGAAAATGGTGTATTAGCTGTTCAAGATTTCAATTTGCATATTAAAGACAACGAGTTTATCGTTTTTGTTGGTCCGTCTGGATGTGGTAAATCAACCACACTTAGAATGGTGGCAGGTCTTGAAGAAATAACAGAAGGCGAATTATTTATCGACGGAGAGTTAATGAACGATGTTGCTCCAAAAGATAGAAATATTGCTATGGTATTTCAAAATTATGCACTTTATCCACATATGACTGTTTACGATAATATGGCTTTTGGCTTAAAAATTCGTAAATTTGATGAATCTGAAATTGATAAAAAGGTTAAAGAAGCGGCTGAAATATTAGATATTACTCAATATTTAAATCGTAAACCTAAAGCTTTATCAGGCGGACAAAGACAGCGTGTTGCGATAGGAAGAGCAATTGTTCGTGCTCCTAAAGTTTTTTTAATGGACGAACCTCTTTCAAATCTTGATGCAAAACTTCGTAATCAAATGAGAGCTGAAATAATTAAACTAAGACAAAGAATAGACACAACTTTTATTTATGTAACTCATGATCAAACTGAAGCTATGACTTTAGGGGATAGAATAGTTATATTAAAAGATGGTATAGTTCAGCAAATCGGAACTCCAACTGAAGTTTTTAATCATCCATATAATGAATTTGTTGCAGGATTTATAGGCTCACCACAAATGAACTTTTTTGATGCTAAATTAGAAATAAAAAATAATAAATATTTTGTTAATTTAGAAGGTGCATCTATAGAACTTTCAAAAGAAAAGCAAGATAAATTAAAACAAAGAAATACTAAAGAGCAAGAAATCACTTTAGGAGTAAGACCAGAACATATTATTTTACTAGGAGATAAAGTAGAAAATAATGTAAAAGCAACAGTTGATGTGAGCGAAATGATGGGCTCATCAGTTTATCTACATGTTAATGCCGTAGGAAAAGACACAGTTATTATTGTGCAAACTATGGATATACACGGAATTAATGATGTAAGCTTTAAAAGTGGAACTGAAATTCAATTTACTTTTGGTGGAAATGTTGCGCATGTCTTTTCAAAGGAAACAGGACTTAATCTTGAAAATGCATAACATTTAAAATTGCAAACAAATAAAATTTTAAATATTTATATGCAATATGTACAATTTTTGGGAATTAAATTAAGCATTCATCTAAAAATTATGAAATCGGCTTAAAAATATTGAAAATCCTAAATGAGTATTGTATAATAACTATGTAATTAATTGGAAACGTTTCCAGTTAATATTATAACACTAATTTGGAGGAAAACTTTATGAAAAAAGTATTAGCACTATTACTAGCTTCTTCACTTTTTGTAACTGCATTAGCAGGTTGTTCATCATCAGAAGAAGAAACAACAACAGAAGGCGAAGGCACTACTGCTACAGGTTCAGTTTATTATCTAAACTTTAAACCAGAGCAAGATGGTCAATGGCAAGAACTAGCAGAAATTTATACAGCAGAAACTGGCGTTGAAGTTGTAGTTCAAACAGCTGCTTCAGGAACTTACGAATCAACTTTAAAATCTGAAATGGCAAAAACAGAAGCTCCAACTTTATTCCAAGTAAACGGACCAGTTGGTCTTGCTTCATGGAAAGATTACGCTTATGATTTAACAGGTAGCGATGTTGTTTCACTTGTTTCAAGCGAAGATTTCTTATTAAAAGATGGCGATATGATAGCTGGTATCGGTTACGTTATCGAAACTTATGGCTTAATTTATAACAAAGCTTTACTAGAAGAAGCTGGATACACAGAAGCTGATATCACAGATTTTGATTCATTAAAAGCTGTTGCGGAAGATATCACAGCTCGTCAAGACGAGTTAGGATTTGCTGCATTTACATCAGCTGGTATGGACGGATCATCAGACTGGAGATTTAAAACTCACCTTGCAAATATTCCTTTATACTATGAATACCAAGCAGACGGCATCGGTTCTACTGAAGCTGTTAAAGGCACATATTTAGACGAATATAGACAAATTTGGGATTTATATATAAACAATTCAACAACTTCTCCAAGCCTACTATCAACAAAAACAGGTGAAGATGCAGTTGCAGAATTTATTTTAGGCGAAGGCGTATTCTATCAAAATGGTACATGGGAATACAATAATGCACTTGAGATAGGTGAAGAGAATATAGGTATGCTTCCAATTTATATTGGCGTTGAAGGCGAAGAAAATCAAGGTCTATGCACAGGAACAGAAAACTACTGGGTTGTTAACAATAATGCTTCTCAAGAAGATATCGATGCTACATTAGCATTTATGAACTGGTGTGTTTCATCAGAAACAGGAGTTACTGCTCTTTGTGGTGGTGAAGGTGCTATGCCAAGTGGCGATAACGGAATGGGTTTTGTTATTCCATTTACAACTAACTTAGATTCTTCAAACACTCTTGTAAACATTGCAAACGAATATGTTGCTGCTGGTAAAACTTCAGTAACTTGGAACTTCCCAACAATGCCAAGTGAACAATGGAAAAATGATTTAGGTTCAGCTTTAACAACTTATGCAGCAGATCAAACAGATGCTAACTGGGATGCAGTTGTATCAGCTTATGTTGATGGCTGGGTAACAGAATATCAAGCGGCAAATGGCTAATAATTAATTAGTTTTAATAACAAAAATATAATAGCTATCAGTGTTTTCGCTGATAGCTATTTTAGAAAAAACTCGGAGGTGTTGCAATTGGAAAATGCAATAAAAAAATATCTACCGATATTTATCTTACCAACATTATTATCTTTTATAATAGGTTTTATAGCTCCATTTGTTATGGGATTATATTTATCTTTAACTGAATTTACAACTATAACTGATGCAACATTTGTGGGATTTTCAAACTATGTGAAAGCAATTGCTGATCCAATGTTTACTCATGCTTTTTGGTACACAAGCGCTTTTGCAGTTGTAACGATTATAGTTATTAATGTAATCAGCTTTTTTATAGCTATGGCATTAACTCAAAAACTAAAAGGAACAAATATATTTAGAACTGTATTTTTTATGCCAAACTTAATTGGTGGTATAGTTTTAGGGTATATATGGCAATTAATATTTAATGGTGTTTTAGCACAATTTGACTTAGCTTTAAATTTAAGCGAAGTTTATGGATTTTGGGGACTTGTGATCCTAGTTGCTTGGCAACAAATAGGATATATGATGATTATTTATATTGCAGGATTGCAATCAATTCCTTCTAGCTTAAATGAAGCAGCACAAATAGACGGTGCAAATTGGTCTCAAAGACTATTCAATGTTACGCTTCCTAATATGATGCCATCAATTACAATCTGTACATTCTTAACTTTAACAAATGGATTTAAATTATTTGATCAAAACTTAGCGCTAACTGGTGGTGAACCAGGTGGTTTATCTTCACTATTAGCACTAGATATATATGAAACGTTCTATGGCCGTGTAGGCTGGGAAGGTGTTGGTCAAGCTAAAGCAGTTATATTTTTTATGTTAGTAGTGTTACTAGCTTTAACTCAACTTTACTTTACAAGACGTAAGGAGGTACAACAATAATGAAAATGAAAAAAAGTTTAAGCACTTTTGGAACAATAGCTTTTTCTATTATTTCAATTATTTATATGCTTCCTATTGCTATAGTTTTAGTTAACTCATTTAAAGAAAGAATTTATATTAGTAGAGAGCCGTTTAAATTGCCAAGTGGTGATTCTTATGCAGGATTTGAAAATTATACAGCAGCAGTATTTGATTATGATTTATTAGGTGCAGTTGGTTGGACTGTTTTTATAACTATTGGCTCTGTTATTGCAATTCTGCTGTGCACTTCAATGGCAGCATGGTTTATAACTAGAGTAAACAATAAATTTACTAAAACTCTATATTATTTATGCATTTTTTCAATGGTTGTTCCATTTCAAATGGTTATGTTTACATTATCATTTACAGCAGATAGACTAGGATTAAATAATCCATGGGGGATTATTATTGTTTATCTAGGGTTTGGCGCTGGACTTGCTGTATTTATGTTTTGTGGGTTTGTAAAAAGTATTCCAATTGAAATTGAAGAAGCGGCTATGATTGATGGTTGTACACCACTTCAAACTTTCTTTCAAGTTGTACTGCCAATAATGAAACCAACTTATATTTCTGTTGGTATTTTACAAACAATGTGGATTTGGAACGACTTTTTACTTCCATATCTAGTATTAGATACAAAAGAATATAAAACTATTTCTATTATAATACAGTTTATGAAAGGTGGTTATGGTAGAGTTGACATGGGGGCAATTATGGCAGCTTTAGTACTTGCTGTTATCCCTGTTGTAGTATTCTATTTATCTTGCCAAAAATACATTATTAATGGTGTTGCAGCAGGTGCTGTTAAAGGATAATTTATATTATTTTCAATAATATAAACCGAAGTTTTCTTTGCGTGCATGATGTATTGCACACAGTTTACTTAATAAAGTAAACACAGAAAACTACAATAATGTAAAGGATAATTTATATTATTTTCAATAATATAAACCGAAGTTTTCTTTGCGTGCATGATGTATTGCACACAGTTTACTTAATAAAGTAAACACAGCAAACTACAATAGTGTAAAGGTTATTTATATAGTATTCTAATAAAAAGAGAATTCCCTACATTAAATAT
>CAYJGG010000009.1:0-53661 GCA_964369915.1 uncultured Oscillospiraceae bacterium
TGGAGCTAAAATAGGAACAACAGGAGGAACAACAGGAGGAACAACAGGAGGAACAGCAACAACCTTATCTAGCGAAACTTTTAAGGCTTATGTTCCAGGTGATCCAAGTACACTTTGGGACTACACAACAGCAACAACTTTTACATACCAAGTGAATTTCACGGTAGAAAAAGGTGAAACAGCTGATCGTGTTTTTGTAATTGATATTAATCCGCATGGTATACTAAACTTTCCTTATGTAATATCTAGCGTCCCGGAAACAATTGGAGGAGCTGATACTGACGCACAATTTTCAGATGGGAATACAGTTTTAACTTATAGAGTGCCTGTAGCTACTATTGTAAGTGGTATAACTGGTGAGAATACAACTGGTAGTGCAGGTTTTGACGTTGGTATATCGTTAAGTAGTACTAATTCGGCAACAGTTTATTCAGGTTCGACTACTTTTGCAGCTGCAATTGGTAATACCTTACTTAATAAATTAGATGCAAAATTTGGAGTGACATTAGATGATAGTAAAACTTCTGCTGTGCCAGATATTAATCAGCGACACGTGCCAAATCTATATGATGTTAGTGGTGAGAATATTTTAACTCCATGGTCAAGCTCTAACATTATTGGCACTACTTCTGTAACAGGTGTTAGTGCTACTGGAAAAACTATGGCATATGATTACAAAGCAACAGGCCATGGTGGTGATACTTATGGTCTTTGGTTAGGTAGTAATGGTGTAATTTACTTTGGTGATGGAGATACGTTCCTTTCATCTAGTGTAAAAAATGGAAAAATCACAACAACAATTAATAGTAATACTACAAAGCAGTTGCCAATAGATGGCATTACTTATAATGCGTACACCACTCTAAATACTTTTGTGAAAAGTGATAAGACAAGTTTTTCAAATGGAAACTCGACTGCTATTAGTGATTCATTTAGCTATAAATACTCAGCATTGGCATCACCTTTCTCAGAATTATTTGGTAACAACGAACATCACTACTTTGCGGGCTCAGTGCCTACTAAGACTGCAGGAAGTATTTCTATAGATGTATCTTCAATAAGTGTTGCAATTCCTAGTGATACAACCCTTGAGCAACTTAAAAAGGCAAATGTTGATTATATCACAGTTCCTGCAGGCTCACAGTCTACAATTTCTTATAGACAACTTACTGTAATTGATACTAATGGTACAAATACAGATGCATCAGATGATACTTATGGTATTGTTTACGATGCGAAAGAAGCAACTGATCTTTATAGATCAGCAGTCATTCCTAACATTGTTGTAAATATTCCTAATTACGATCTAGTTGATGAACTTACTTCAACAATAAGTGGAGATAGTTTAGTTGATACAGGTACTACACAATTAGCAATTAAATTTCAAAATGAATTTCCAAAAAGCAGTGATAGTCCTAGCGCTCCATTTACTAAATCTTATGCTGGACATACCTTAACAATAGAAATCCCAGAAACTTTCGAAGTTGGTCAATTAAAAATTCAAGGCGGAGATAACGATGAAGAACGCGATTTTACACATTATCAATATTTTATAGGTGAAACTGGTTCTGAAAAACTAGAAGCTAATTGGGAAAATGGCATTTTACAATTACCTGCTGGTATGACGAATTTAAATGGCGTTGACAAAATAGTATTATATATATCTGATACAGGATTAAATAATGGTCAATATGAGGCACCAGCGAGTGGCGTAACGCGAGATTACGAAGCGTATATGCTTTTTACAGAATGTAAACTTGAAAAACCTAATGTACAAGCAAATATAAACGGACACTTTGAAACAGAAATGCCAATATATCTTTCGGCTCTAGACGAAGAAACTGGCAAATATATAAAGCTTGAAAATGAGGGGACAGCTACAAACATTGATGATTTGGATGTTACATGGCACTTTATGTTACCTGTGCTTCCAAACCAAGATAATTTAACATTAAAACTTGTTAATGACTATGGTGGTACTTTCGATTTAGATAATACTCCTTCAACAAATTCAGTTTTTAGGGCAAATATTACTCAAGAGTTAGAAGATGGAACTACTATGTATCAAGCTGATTCTAGAGTTTTTAAAGATGTTAAAATAAATATCACAACAGGACAAGACAATCATTTGGAGTTAATCAGAAAACTCAAAATGTATGACAATGCTAATGGTTGGGTTTTTATACCTGAGAAAACTATCTCTGATGAAAATGTAAAGAATAATGTGTTTATTTATTACACAACTAATAAAAAACCAATAGAGGAAAGGATTGAGGTAGACTTTGGCGAAAGTACTGTTTTTGAACTTTTAGATGATACGGAGTTTTTAACCTCACTTCGAATAGAAATCGATGAAATGCAATTACTTGAATCAGATGAAAAGATGGATGCAAATTTCATTGAATTCCATTATGCGCATACAGCTACTGTTAGTGACGGTGAATTAGCTATTTCTCCTGAGGATTTAAAAGATACCCTCACTGTTGAAATGACAGCAGACAATTTTGATTTCACAAAAAAGGATACAGATGAAGCAATATTTTCTTATAATATTCCTACTTCAAGACTAGTATCAGTTAATGCAAATAGTAAAAATACTGCATCTCTTTATGGACAATTGCATATGGCGATTAACAGTAATATAGTTTTTAATTATCATATTCAAGACACACAAACAACTATGGTATCTGGACAGGAAGAAATAGTAAAACAAATTAATAGCAATTTTCCGCTAGGTTCTGCAGTTTATCTTAAATTAAATTCTGAATATTTTGAGTATATAGGTGATGAGGAAGATAAGATAACCCGTGTTACAGATGATGATGGAGCAAAATGGCTAAGATATGATATTTCAGGTGAAGATGGTATAGGAACTGTGACAATTCCTGAAAATACTATCATGGTTATAAAAAAGCTACCTACAGATGGTGAATCTATATTCACACAAGCTTATTTAGATACAGCTGCACTTCTGGATGTTGACTTTTTTGAAAATGATTTCCTTGACTATATATCAACTGACGGAGGCGTTGCTGACAGCTTTGGAATTACAGATGAAAGCAATGAATATTTCGGAGTGACAACAGGGCAAAATGGATTAGTTAATATTTTAGATTTAGAAGGTAGCCAGCCTCATCATTTAAAAGTTAGCCCAATTTCATCATATGCAAAAATAATGTCAGCAAATTCACAAATTTCAACTGGCGGACATTTAGAGTTTGGTACTGTTAGTGAGGGTAAAAGTGTTATTCGTTACTACGCTCATGAATCAGATGATTTAGAATTAAGAATTCTTCTTGGTAATAGTATAGATGAAGCACAAACTAATGTTGAAGTGAAAATAGATTTGCCTATTAATTCATCAATAATGAGAATTGGACTAAGAGGTGATATTTATGAATCACTTTCTGATGAACTTAAAGCACTTGTAGGAAGAAAAGAAAATATCACTTATTATAGCGATGAAAATGCAACGAAGATAGTTGAACCAAACGAGAATTTCACAAACGTTAAGACTGCTAAAATTCTAATACCTAATTTAGATGTATCAACTTTAACTGCAATTCCAATTCAGCTAAGAGCATTCGAAACTGATGTTTATTTAAAACCTGATAATTCACAAGAAGATGTTGTTGTGACCACTACGCTAACTAACAACCAAGAATCAATAGCTTCATATATATTCGATTGGTATGAATTAAGTGGTATTGCATATTTTGAAAAAAGTACAGGCACCCAAAATGGTATTTTTGATGGTGATGATAAATATCTAGAAGTTCTATCTTTAGATTCATTTGATGGCTTAAGAGAGGGTTCAATAGAAGATTCAACAGAAGATTCGGCAGATGTTGAAGTTTTTACCTACGATAAATCAACCGGTAAATACACAATCCCACTTCAGCCTCAAAAAACTGTGTACAGTCTAGTGTATACCCCAGATAATGATGTTTACAAAGTTAGCACCGTTCTTCCAACAACATCATTAACGCTTAATAATAATTATAATGGAGCATCGGGTGTTAAATTCAATGCAAACATAGATAACGGATTATCGATTGTAACAGGAGAAGAAAAACTTAAACAAGTTGAGCTTGATAATGGCAATGTTGACTTAGCGCTAATAAAAACTGTATATACAGTTACTTTTAAAGAAGATAAAGACGCTACCACAAATGTTGATAAATATATAGATGTTATAGAAAATTCAACTATCGAAGAAACAAAAAAATACACAGTTCCAGATAATCAAATACTTATAGGCTGGACAACTGATGATACACCAGGATTAGATAGCCCACTTTGGAATTTCAATGATGATGGTGGAAACACTTCAGAAGATACTAAAGTTACAGGAAATGTAATTTTATATCCAGTTCTAGTTGAGAGAATAACTGTAATATTCGACACTGTGGATATTGATACGTTTGGGGTATTGGGCAATGAAGAGTTTGTAATTTCAAGTGATACATTTGATGCAAGAAAAGAAATTGCTAAAGGAGGAAATATTCCTACGGCTCCAAGAACAACAGATAAATCAGGCGATAATCAAGTGTTCGATTTTTGGTATATCGATGGAAATGGAAATAATACATATGAAGATGGCGAAACAATATACGATGCGGGCATCACATATGATGCACCAACAGTTTATTTAGCGAAATATAAAGGTAGTTGGACAGTGATTTTTAAAGACACAGATGGAACAGATGCTGATAAATATGAAAATGTAGACAATGATGCAACAATTCCAAAAACTGATAATGACATTATTATTCCTAATGACAAAGAACTAATAGGCTGGACAACTGATGATACACCAGGATTAGATAGCCCACTTTGGAATTTCAATGATGATGGTGGAAACACTTCAGAAGATACTAAAGTTACAGGAAATGTAATTTTATATCCAGTTCTAGTTGAGAGAATAACTGTAATATTCGACACTGTGGATATTGATACGTTTGGGGTATTGGGCAATGAAGAGTTTGTAATTTCAAGTGATACATTTGATGCAAGAAAAGAAATTGCTAAAGGAGGAAATATTCCTACGGCTCCAAGAACAACAGATAAATCAGGCGATAATCAAGTGTTCGATTTTTGGTATATCGATGGAAATGGAAATAATACATATGAAGATGGCGAAACAATATACGATGCGGGCATCACATATGATGCACCAACAGTTTATTTAGCGAAATATAAAGGTAGTTGGACAGTGATTTTTAAAGACACAGATGGAACAGATGCTGATAAATATGAAAATGTAGACAATGATGCAACAATTCCAAAAACTGATAATGACATTATTATTCCTAATGACAAAGAACTAATAGGCTGGACAACTGATGATACACCAGGATTAGATAGCCCACTTTGGAATTTCAATGATGATGGTGGAAACACTTCAGAAGATACTAAAGTTACAGGAAATGTAATTTTATACCCTGTTTTAAAAGACAAAGAAACTCCAACAGCAACAGATGGAGGAGGAAATGGAGGCGATGGTGGAACATCAGATCCTGCGTCAACACCAACTCCAAGTCCAACACCAACTCCAGCTCCGGTTGTTCTTCCAACAATACCACCAGTTCCAACGCAAAGCCCAGAGCCAAGTGCTGAGCCTAGTGAAAGTCCACAGCCAACTCCTAGTGCAACTCCAGTAGTTGTACCACTGCCTGAAACAGGTGAGGATGGCGAAGAGACAAAACCACCTGAAAAAGTTGAAGTTGGTGGAGAGGAGTTAGATGAAGATGATTTCACAGTTGATGAAGACGGCAATTTAATTATTAATCCAGAGTATATCCAAACTCTTCCTGATGGCGAGCATGTAATAACATATGAAACAGAAGAAGAAGTTTATGAGGCAACTATTATCGTTGAAAATGGAGTTCCAACATCAGCGACACCATTTACTTCATCAAGAAAAGGTGGTGCAGCATGGAGTTTATTCGACTTAGTTTCTACGATTTTTGTATCACTAACGGTAATTTATATGGCGTTTGTTAAGAAAAGAAAACAATTTGACGAAGAGGATATTGAGAAAGATGAATTCCTTGGTGTGTATGACAGACTTGAAGAAGAAAAATTCAAAAAGCTTCGCTCAAGAAAAGTGGTAAGTTTATTTATAGAAGCTGTTATGGCTGTTATACTACTACTTATTACTCAAGATTTCACTCTACCAATGACTATATTTGATGAATATAGTGTTGCATTTGGGTTATCAGTAATTCTTAGTATAATTATTCTTAAATTAGCAGACAAAAAACTTAACAAAGAATACTTAAATGAAGAACATTTAAATATGAATATGGAATCAAAATGGTTAGAATACAAAAAAGAATGTGATGAAGATGATAAAAAATTAAGAAAAGGAAAATTATTTGCAATTATCACAGACTTACTATTAATTTTATCACTGATTTTATTCACTAGAAGTATAGCAGTGTGGCTAATCTTTGATATATTTAGTGTAGTATTAATTCTTTGCGTAATTTTAATTGGTGCTATATCTGTAGTTTCAAATAAACCAGATGAAGATATTGATGATATAGAAATTAAATAGAATTGGACGACACTATGGAATTGGAACACCTTGTCTAAAATGTTTCAATTCGAGAGTCGCTTTAAATGCACAAACCTTGAAGTAATCAGGGTTTGTGCATTTTTTGTTTTAAACTGTGTCTAATTTGAAATTTACAAATAGTTAAAAAGTGAGTAATGAAAAAATAAAAATCATAAGTTTTGAACATAGTTATTCAATTTTGTTAATAGTTGTGATGCTAAAAAATAGCTCTTCATAAGCGTTTGGAGTTTTAAATTTAATACTTGAATGTGGACGTTCATGTTGTAAAAACCGATGTAATGTTTAATAGAATTATTAAAATCCTTAATTGAACGGTATTTTCTTCTGTATAATTCTTCTTTTTTTAAAAAAGAGAAAAATGATTCAATTACTGCTTTTATTTTCTTTGCATCATAAATCTGATTACTATCTTCATAGATTTCTAAAATTTGCTCTTGCAGCTTTTTTCTACACTCTTTATAGCTATTGTTTTGTTTTTTATTTCTAAGAATATGGTTATAAAATATACTTCGATTGACCATAAGTAATTCATAAAGTATATTTATAGGGAATTTGTCATTTAAATTTTCAAGTGCATATAGTCTTTCTTTTAGCGGTGCATTAGCTGTACACTCCACTGTTTGCAGCACTTCAATTATTTGCTCGAATTTCATTACTTTTTGTTTTAATTTATAAAACTCAGTTACAGATATATCACACTCAAAATTTGATATTTTAGTATTGTATGATTTTATCCATGTATAAAATGTTCTTCTAGGAATCCCTTCTTTTATGCAAATATCAGTTGCTGGCTCACCATTATAATATCGGCTGATAAGATAAAGTTTTTGATTGTCTGTATATTTTTTATTCATAATTAAATACCTCCCATAATTAGTTTAGCATTAAATAGGTGAATACATTAGAAGCGAAGAATTATGAGTATTACTGGATTTATGCACCACTTATAGCATAACTCTACAGGAACTATTAGTGAAATAGAAGTTGTTTGTTTTATTTTATAATTTAATAGCTTGTAAATATGGGTTAAATTTATCAAATAAAGGTTACCTTAACACAAACAATAACAGAATATTTAATATAGACAAAAAAGACAAGAATAGTAGTATTCTTGTCTTTTTGTTTTTTAATAGATAAGCTGTAAAAAAGGAATGCATGGAGTATGGAATAAGTGATTTTTTAGTTATTGGTGTAAATGCTTACTCCAAAAGTCACAAAAGCCATCCCAATCGTATCTAGTTAAATCATGCTCTCCTTCACGAATATGATATCCTATGTAACCACTATTGCAAAAATCTCCTACTTTTGGCTGTGTTTGGCATTCTAACCCTTTAAGTCCAGCATCTTCCCATATTACTGAAGCTAATTTTGCTCCCATAAATTCTGCTTTAGGATCTGCCCATAAGTCTTTGGTTGCGCTTGTTATATAAACATATCTTGGAGAACTTAATGCTATTAGCATATGCTGGTCTATTGGTAGATTATTTTCGTTGTTGTTGTATTTATTGTAATTATCACAAAACCAATGTGGAAAGATGTTGTTTATGATTAATAGATTTTCTCCTTGTTTTCCCCTTGAAATAGCGGCACCAGTGCACCCAGAGTTATTAGAAAAGCAGGAAGTTATCCTTTTATCATTTGCACTTGCCCATAAAGCTGTTTTACCACCTCTTGAATGACCAGCTACAGCTATTTTACTATTATCAAATCGTTCATCATCATAGATAGCATCAACTATTCTCAATACGCCAAATGCCCAAGCAGATATTGCTCCCCAACTTTTTTCATTACGTTGATTTCCATCAAAAATTTTAAATATACCTTGTTTGTAATCAGTTGGTTTATCTGGCTCTAAATCTTCAGTATAAAATGATATAGTTGCATAATTTTTTGAAACTAAAGTATCAACTGGCCAGCAATCAAGATTATAGTCGTTTTCAAGGTCATATCCTTTTATTAGGGCAGGACTTCCTTGTTTGCTATCATTTTTACTAGTGCTATTTGAGATTTCTTTTTGCAATATTTGCAAAACTTGTGGATCTAAATTACTAGGAATATTCATAGGAGAATCTTGCCTTGGTCTATTTCCTATATAAATGATAACAGGCAATTTTTTTGTTGAAGTAGGTAAATTTAAAAAGAAAGGATAAGTATGAGTTCCATAATTAGTTTCAATAGTTATATTGTAAACTTCACTTAAACCAAAATCTGTAGATTTGCTTTTTACTAATTCGCTTTTCATTTTAAACTCAGTCGGTATTTTACCGTACACCTCGTCTTCAAATAATTTTATAATTTCTTGTCGTCTTTCTTCATTCCACTCATTTTTTTCATTATGCAGTTGAGGTAAATTGTTATATATCATTTGATTTCCTCTTTTAATTATATTTTAAGATTTGTTGGCAATCTTAGTTTTTGCCATATATTCTTGAACTTCAATCATTTTTTCTTTAGTTAAAGGCGATAATTTCATTGCTATTAATGAGCATATCAAAGCAATAATTGGTAAACCACACCACATAAACATTGTTAATACAAAAATAGGTGTAGTTAAAGGATCATCAATTGTAGGTTGAGTAGTTACATAGCCAATTGAAGCTATTAATAGCCCTACAATTGTGCTACCAAATGCAGAAATTGTTTTATCAATAAAGCTAAATAAAGTGCCCATTAACCCAGGAACAAACTTACCTGAACGATATGTTTCGTAATCAGAGCAGTCGGCTATCATAGGAATAACTAGACTAGCAGGAATACCCATACTACCACGAAGTAATACATATAACACTATAAAAATAGTAGTAGTAGTAGCGTTAATACCAAGTTGGGTTGGATCTGTGAATAAAAATAGGAGTAAAATTAATGATTGGAATAAAATACCAAGGGCACTAAACAAGATAACAGCTTTTCTTTGTCCCATACGGCCTGCATAAATTGCGCCAAAGAAAAGTAAAACAAGAGTTGGTACCATTGTGTAAGCGCCTATTTCACCTGATAGTGAATAGTTTGAGCAAATAATACCGAACACCATTACACCTACAATAGAATTACCAGAAATTGTATTTGCAAGTTTATCTGTTGAAGCTGCTAAAACAAGCATTTGTAATGCTTTATTTCCTTTAATGATTTCCCAATATTCACCGAGTCTAACTTTTGTGCTCCCTTCATTTTTATTAGAAAAAGTAGCGTAAAATTCAGGCTTGTCTTTTTCCCAAATACCGATAATAGCAAGAGCGGTTAAAAAGCCGCTTAAAGACACGATGTATATTAAAAGTTCTTTAAAGAAAGCATCATTAAACCCACCATGCTTTGGAATTAAAACAGATGAAGCAACTATTTGCAATATAACAAACACTAATGTGCATCCAGTACCGCTCACAATACTTACCATAGGGCGCTGTTTTGGATCATTAGTTAGTGTTGATTGTCCTGCTCTTGTTGCTGCGCCTTGTAAAGTATAGCCGATAAGGAAAATCATATACAAAACTATAAATAAAACAACACGCAAGGTGTAGTTATCTATAGTTGGTATGATATGATACATCATTATTAAACTGATAGCTAATATAGCATTTCCTACAAACATAAACGGACGGAATTTACCGAATTTAGTATCAGTTTTATCAAGAACAACACCGATTATAGGATCTGTTATTCCATCAAAAATACGCATTGCTGTTAATAGGTATGAAGTTACTACAACTCCTAACCCTACTATCCCATTGGAAAAATAGGACATAAAACCTATTGCGAAAAAATAAACATTGAAGGCAACATCATTCATTGTAAAAAGTATTAGCTGCCATGCCTTTGCTCGATTATATTGAATGCCAGTTGTTTTTGTGTTTTCCATAATTGTTTTCACCTTTCTATATTTTAAGATATATTAATTATATCATTTTAAAACACAAAACTATAGAAAGATATTGACAATATTAGAAGATTACTGTATAATTTGAACAAAAAATAGCAAAAAATAATAAAATTGATGCTTGATATTAAAATTTGTAAAGGTTATTATAATGAGTAATAAAAAAAATAGCGACGACTTAAGCCCACTTTTGAATCCGTTTTTCTCAATTGAGGACAAAGATTGGATTAAAAAGATTGATGGAAGATATGATACAGAAGAAAAAATTTTTTCATATATAAAAAACGGAGATATTGAAAAAGTAAAATTTGAAATAGGAGTTTATGACGCTAATGCAATTAAAAGTTTTAGTTATTTATCAGATGATACCGTTTTTTTAACAAAGATGTTTTGTCGTGTTGCAAATATAACATATCGAATTGCTGCAAGGCAAGGAGGCTTATTGCCATTACATGTGCATAATATATCAGAAAAATTTGCTATAAAAATTATGCAAAGTTCAAGTGAAGAAGAATTGATTAAACTTCCTTCTATAATTGCAATAACATATGCAAAAGCTGTAAATGAATTTTCTTGTGATAGGTATAGCCAAGAGGTGGCAAGTGCGATTAAATATATTGTTTACAATTTATCAAATAAAATCACACTTTCAAAAGTTGCAGATCATGTTTATATAAATTCAACTTCTCTTGCAAGGAAATTTAAAAAGGAAACAGGATTCACTATTATCGACTACACTAATTATATGCGCATTCAAACGGCAAAGGTTTTGATTTTAAAAAATGTTGGCAATATGACAGAAATTGCTAATATAGTAGGGTATTCTGATGCAAGTTATTTTAACAAAGCTTTTTTAAAATACACTAATACTACACCTAAAAAATATAAAATTCAAAACACAAAATAAAACAGATTGTACGACACTATGAAATTGGAACATTTTGTATAGAATGTCCAAGTTTTAGGGTCGTTTTTAATGCATAAACCTTGATTGCTACAAAGTTTGTGCATTTTTTTATTTTTAGAGAACATAAAATATTTTTTTGGATTTGAAAACATATTAAAAAAATAAGTTAATTTGGATAAATCATACTAAAAATTATAATACAATTCTGCGAATTTATCAGGAGTTTATTAAATTATAGATGTTGTAATAAAAAAACAAGGTATATTAAAGTTTTATTATCAGTTTTAATACAACTACAAAAAACGACATATTTTGCCATTTTTTGACTATATAATTAAATATAGAAGGATTATAGCTTTTAAGTTATACATAATCAGTTAAACTATAATTATAATTAAGGAGTTAAAAAATGGAAACAGTAAGTAAAGTGAAATGGTACGAGAAATCTTGGTTTTTTTGGATGTTAATGATATTTGTTCCTTATATAGGTGTACCTTTTATGTGGATAGTGAAAAAAGATTTTAGCGCAAAAAAGAAGATAATATTTTCAATTATTTTTGGACTATATGCATTTTTAATTATTGGAAGCTCATTAACAAGTGATACTAGTGTGCCAGTAAGTCAGCAAGATGTAGGACAAGAAATATCACAAAATTTAGAAAATGAAGAAATAGAAAAAGAAATTGAAGCAGTTAGCGTAGTTGTAATTGATTTTAGCACTATGAGTAAAGAAGAGATACAAGTATGGGCACAAAGCAACGAAATTAACATTGAATTTGAAAATGAATACTCAGATACGTTAGAAAAAGGCTTATTTATAAATCAAAGTGAAGATGTAAATAATGAAGTTTTACAAGGGGATAAAATTACAATCACATATTCTTTAGGTGAAGAGCCAAGTACAGAATTTAAAAATGCACTAGTTAAAGCTGAAAGCTATTCAGAAATAATGAATATGTCAAAGCAAGGTATTTATGACCAATTAACATCACAATACGGAGAGCAATTTCCAAGTGATGCAGCACAATATGCAATTGATAATATGACGGCAGATTGGAATGATAATGCACTTGCAAAAGCAGAATCGTATTCTGATACAATGAATATGTCAAAACAGGGTATTTACGATCAATTAACATCAGAATACGGAGAACAATTTACAAAAGAAGAAGCCCAATATGCTGTTGACAATATGGTAGCTGATTGGAATGCTAATGCTTTAGCTAAGGCAAAAAGCTATCAAGAAACTATGAATATGTCAAAAAATGCAATATATGACCAGCTTGTTTCACAATATGGTGAGCAATTTACTGCAGAACAAGCGCAGTATGCAATAGATAATTTAGAGTAAATTATCTAGAATAGTAGTGAAAAAATACAAGCATTAAATTAATTCTTAAAACTATTATTTGTCAGAATAAATGCATTAAAAAATGTTGAGCAATTGAACATAAATTACTGATACTAGTATAATAGTTCGAGTCTTGTGAATTTTTTTTAAAATATCTTTTTTGGACATGAAACACACGTAAGTAACCCAATATGATTGTACACACGAAAAAGTTCAGTGTTTATCAGTCATATTGGTGTTTTTTTATACAAAAATAGGCAGTTTTTAGATAAGCGATTTTAATACTGTGAATTGCTAGTTTTAGCATAAAAATTGGACTTAAACTCTTGCTTTGGGAAATATATCAAAATTTAATAAAAAATGATTAAAAGGCGTTAGTTTTAAAAACTAACGCCTTTTTTATATAAAAAGCAAATGGCTCGGTGTCGCTACTAAAGTATACACGGACAAAGACCATAACCACGAATTAAGTGATGTTTTTGTTGATATGACAGAATTTACTGCAAGCTCGACTCCGGAAGACGATATTATATCTGTTGACTTTGACTTTATCAACTATATGAACCAAAATGGTGTACCTCAAAGGTTACTTGATGAGCACCTACACAGGATTAGTTTCGAATCGCTCACATCCGACTCAAATACTGAACAAGCCAATTAAGTCAACACAGAATTAACTAAAAACTAAAACTAAAACGGATAACAGTAGTATACGAGAAATTCGTATCACTGTTATACGTTTTTATTTCCTACTTATCAACAATCTGATATTGTTTTTATCATAGTTTGAAATTCTTTGTGAAAAGTCAGAGTAATAAGTTGATAAATTTTTATGGTTTTCGTCTATGTTTCGACAGCCTTATACAAATTTATTTTTTATAATATAAATTAACATAAGTCACATATAACCGCACTACTCTCTATTTTGATTTCCACAAAATATTTTCATTGGTATAGATTTCATTAATTTTTTAGCTTTTACAGTGTTATACTCTTTATCAGTTGATAGAATGTCAACAAAAGGAGTTTTAAATCCTGCTTTAATACCTGTATGCACAAATCCATTTCGCTCGTAAAACGCAAGCCTTTTAACTCTTTGCTCATAATTTTCAGCATTTATATCGTCCATAGTTTCGATAAAGAGTGTTATGGACTTATTAGGGTATTTATCGAATAATACTTGTAACAACTTTGAACCATATCCTTTTGAGTGAATTTTATCATTTACTGCAATGTAAAACACAAACAAAGTGTCATCAGACTCTATGGTAAATAAAATCCCAACAAATAAATCATTGTCATAATATACTTTAAAGTTGTAATTTTTCTTTAATGTTAATAGATTTATAAGCCACATTGGCATAAGTTCTTCTTTTGGAAAAACTCTTTTCATAAAATCGCATATTTCTTTATAATTAGCAAGTTTTCTTGATAATTTTTTTTCTGTTAAATTCATAAAAATTTCCTTTCTTTTAATACTGATAGTGTGACTTATCCTTTTTGTAAAAATAAAAAGATACAATTATCGCTAAAAACTCAGCAACAGGAATCGCTAGCTACACTCCGTTTAGCTTAAATATTTGTGGCAGAATTAAGAGTGCAATAATAATAAACATTAATTCTTTTTTTCTAGTGGATTATTAGTTTCTTTTTTTTCATTAAAATCTTCAAACATCAATTCTGTTAAATATTCAACTACTTCACAGAATGTATCCACTTTTTCTGCTCCAAACCTTGCTAAAACTTCACGCTCCATTTCATCTTCATAGCTTGCTGTGGTTTCGTAGTCTTTAGGACTACAAGGGTTTATTGATAGATAAAATACACGTTTGTCAGTTTCGCTTTGTGTCCTTAAAATATATCCTTTTTTACATAACTGATTGATTTTTTCTGTCACAGACGGACGAGTTATTTTTAATAAATCAGCAATTTGAGAAGAAGTATACTCATTAGGGTGTGCCTCTATAATGTTAAGATAAAGTGTGTCGTGGTATGAAAGAACACTCTTTTTATCGTGAGAATAAAGACGCTTAAGTTCATATAATGCTGTATCATGTGTTATTTTATTTAGTGCTTTTGTTAATTTTCCACTCATTTTGGTTGCTCCTTTAATTAATATTTTAAATTAAGTATATTTAACTAACTACTTTATACTAACTATATTAACCTAACTATTAGGTTTTGTCAAGATTTTTTTTGAGTATATTTCTTATACTTTAAAATGAGCTAAAAGAGAAATTAATATGTGAATTTAATGAAAAAGGTTACTTTAAATAGTAAAGTATGATATACTTGTGCAATGTCGTGTGTAAAACTTAAAAAATTTAAGAATAACCAAGGCTAACAAATTCGAATTATAATAGGAGAAAACTATGGAAAATACAATTCAGAAAAAACCAAAAATGAAATTATGGAAAAAAATATTGATAGGGATGCTAATTTTAGTATTTATTTTAGTAGCTAGTTTTTTATTTATGTTTAGAAATGAAATTAAAACTATGTCCTCTTTAACAAAACTTAATGATTACCCTATGTACACTATGACTTATGAGGGCGATTACTATTTTGATGATTACTTATTAGAGGGTGCTTCAAGTGATGCAGAGGTATTAGAATATTTTTTAGATAAAATATTAAGAGGCTTAGATGTAGATGTTAAATTGCCAGATTTAGCAAATGGTTGTAGCACATTTAATTCAATTACACCAGAAGGTGATTATGTGTTTTCAAGAAATTTTGATTTGGATTACTCACCGACAACTATTGTTCATACACAGCCAGATGATGGATATAAATCAGTAAGTACTGTTAATTTATCATTTATGGGATTTAGTGAAGGATATATGCCAGATGATAGTTTAATGGGAAGAATGATAATGCTTGCTGCACCATATGTTCCGATTGATGGAATGAATGAAAAAGGTCTATCTGTGGGGATTTTATTGATTAGAGATATGGATGTAACTGCACAAGATACAGGAAAAATAGATCTTCAAACAACAACAGCAGTTAGAATGATGCTGGATAAAGCGGCTACTGTTGAGGAGGCGGTTGAGTTATTATCTCAATATGATATGCACTCATCAGCTGGTAGTACATATCATTTCCAAATTGCAGATGCTACAGGTGCTTCTGTAGTTGTTGAATATGTTGATAATGTTATGAGTACGATATATCCAACAGAAGAATTTTACCAAGCACTTACAAACTTTATAGTAACTCCAGGCGATTATTACAACCACGGGAGAGGTCAAGATAGATATGAAATTATTATGACTGAATTAGATGATAATAATGGAGTGTTAACTGAGCAAGAATGTATGGATTTATTGGAGGCAGTAAAACAGGATACACAGTGGTCGGTGGTTTATAACCAAACTGATTTAACAGGTACAATCTCTGTGAATATGGATTATGATAACTTGACGGAGTTTACTCTGACGGAAACAATAATAGAATAATTAATATAAAAAGATTAAAAGACGTTAGTTTTAAATTAAAAAACTAACGCCTTTTTTTTGTGTAAAAACTAGTAATTTATAAGATAAATAAAAAAGTATAAAATTATAATTCTCTACTTTTCAACTTTGCAAAAATGTTCTTTTAAATTCTTTATTTTATATATTGTTAATTGCAAATTAACTTATAATATGATAGAATATTTTTTAACATATAAAAGTGTATTTACTTATAATTTGCAGACTCGATAGTTAAATATTAGGGGAGAGTTTTTAATTATTATAAGAGTAAATACACATAAAAAAATGGTGGTAGTAATTATTTTACAGTAATTATAGAATGTAATTTTATTGCAATGCAATTAAATTATTTATAAAGAATAATCGTTGAAAGTAGTTGAAGAAATGTTAGGTAATTTGTTTAGTGGTGATAAAACACAAATAGATACTGTTAATAAAAATGAAAATAACACAAATAAATATCCAATTAGAGTTTTACATTGTGTAGCTGGGCTTGGGCGTGGCGGATATGAGACATTAATCATGAATGTTTATAGAAACATTGATAGAAGTAAAGTTCAGTTTGATTTTCTATATAGCTTTGATGGTGTTTTTAATAAGGAAATACTAAAGCTTGGGGGCAGATTATATAAAATCCCATTTATAACTCAAAAAGGACCAATTGTATATAAAAAATTAGTTGATAACTTTTTGAAAAATCATAAAGAATACAAAATTATACATTCCCATATGGATAAATTATCTGGCCTTATTATGAAGATTGCAAAACAAAATAAAATACCCACTAGAATAGCGCACTCACACAATATTAAAAATGAAGGCGGAGTTGTTTATCAACTTGTTAAAAACTATTATGGAAGTATGATTGATAGAAATTGCACAAATAGGTTTGCTTGCTCTAATGAAGCTTATGATTGGTTGTTTAATGACAATGTTATAAACAAAGAAATTATAAAGAATTCAATTGATTTAGAAAAATTTTCATTATCAGATAATAGAGATAATGAAAATTTTATAATTTTAAATATCGCTCGTTTCTTAAAACAAAAAAATCATTCTTTTTTAATAGATATATTTAATGAAATAAAAAAAATAGATATTTCTGCAAAGTTAATTTTAGCAGGAACAGGGGTTTTACAAGAGGAAATTAAAGATAAAGTACTGAGATTAGGGTTACTGGATAGTGTTGAGTTTTTGAATGATTGTGATGACATATCTTCACTTTTATCAAAAGCTGATGTTTTATGTATGCCTAGCTTATTTGAAGGATTTGGAATAGCATTAATTGAAGCTCAGGCAGTAGGTGTTAATTGTGTTGCATCTGATATAATTCCAAAAGAAGCAGATGTGACTAACACTGTGAAATTTATTTCTTTAGATAATTCAGCTGAATTTTGGGCTAAAGAAATTATTAAATTAAAAGGAATTGATAGAATTGATTCACACATGATGATTGCCAAAAAAGGATATGATATTAAAACAACTGCAAAATTTTTGCAAGACTTTTATATTAAAAATGGAGTATAAATGAAAATACTTTTTTTACAAGATTATATTTATTCAGGAGAAACTACGAATATTAGGATTACTGATTTAATTGCAAATGAATTACTATTAAAAGGTCATTCAGTCAATTTTTTAATTAATTCAAACAAGAAGATTTTAAATAAAGAAAATGCTTATTATTTTACTTCTTTTAAAGATAAAGAGTTGTATAATATAATAAAAAAATCAAGAGAAGAAAATGAAAGTAAAATCCAGCTTGTGTTTAATATTTTAAAAAACAAATATGCACTTATAAATTTATTTTATACTTTAATTTTTAAAAAAAGTTTAATTGAAAAAGAGATAAGTGGTAATATAGAAAAAATATTAAAAGATGAAAAATTTGATTTAATCGTAGCAACAGTTTGTCCGCATTACCTTGCTTTTTCTTTGGCTAAAAGCAAGATAAATGCAAAAAAAGTAGTGTATATGCTTGATCCTTATTCAACTAATAAAACGATGCCTTATGCGGTCAGTAAAAAAAGAGAAGAATGGCTTTATAAAAATATTGATAAAGCTTTT
The DNA here is from genome assembly GCA_964369915.1 of uncultured Oscillospiraceae bacterium. Lineage (GTDB taxonomy): Bacteria > Bacillota > Clostridia > Oscillospirales > Ruminococcaceae > RGIG3102. Next base: position 18,259 of record CAYJGG010000009.1, read on the forward strand.
ATTACTGATTTAATTTTAAATGAAAATCAAAATTCTAAATTAAATAAATATATTGATAAAATGCATAGTAGTAGTTTTCCAATGATAAATCCTGTTAAAAAGATAAATGGTGAAGTAGCATTTTTTATTAATAATAAAATTAACATAGTATATATAGGCACTTTATATCCAAGAGTTAGAAGTCCTAGATATTTACTAGATATTTTAAAAGAAATTGATAGCAGTATTTGTCTGCATTTAATTGGACCAAAAGGCGGATTTAGTGTAGAGTTTTTTACTAATTATCAAAACAGATTAAAAAACAGATTATTCTTAAAAGATAAAGTTGATAGCGATTATGCTATAAATATAATGCAAAAAGCAGATATATTAATTAATATTGGCAATAGCGTTGATAATCAGCTGCCAAGTAAAGTTTTTGAATATATAAGCACTGGGAAACCGATATTAAACATTTATAAAACTGATAATTGTCCATCACTTAAATATTTTAGTAAATATCCATTAGTTTTAAATATAAAAGAGGGTGATTTTTCAAAAGAAACAACACAAAAAATAAATGAATTTTGCCTAAACAATAAAAATAAACAAATTGAATTTTCAAAAATAGAAGATGAATTTTATTTTGCTACACCTAAATTTGTTGCAACTGAGCTTGAAAAAGTTTTAAAAGAAATGGTGAATGAATGAAGATATTATGGTATGTGAATATAGTTATGCCAAAAGCATCAGAGAACTTTGGTTTGAAAAAGAATAATGCAGCTGGCTGGCTTATAGAACAATCTAAAAAACTCGCCAAAGAAAAAGATATGAATTTAGTAATTTCTAATATTACTCCTTTAGTAAAAGAAAAAAAGGAAAAAGAAGATGAAAATATTAAATATATATTATTACCAATAAATGACTACAAAAAACACTTTGAAAATATGCTAAGAAGTGAACACCCAGACTTAGTTCATATTCATGGAACAGAGTATGATTATAACACCTGTTTAGTAAATTTATGCAAAGAGATGAATATTAAATTTGTGGTTTCTATTCAAGGGATATTAAGCCTTTGTGCCGATAGATACATGGACGGGCTCCCAGAAAAATTTAATAAAATTTCTATACCAAGAAAAATAATGAAAAATTTATACTATGCAGATAGCATTAAATTATCACAAAAAGATTTTTATTTAAGAGGAAAAAAAGAAACGAAGGCGTTAGAAGTTACAAAAAACGTTATAGGAAGAACACATTGGGATAAATCCCATGTTACTAATGTAAATAAAGACATTAACTATTTTCATGTGAATGAAAATTTACGTAAAGAATTTTATACTAATGAAGAATGGAATTATGAAAATTGTCAAAAATATAGCATTTTTTTAAGTCAAGGATTTTATCCGATTAAAGGATTTCATCAGCTATTAAAAATAATGCCAAAACTTATAAAAAGATATCCTGATATTAAAATATATGTTGGTGGACAAAAACCATACTCTTTAAATAATGAATTTTTAGATGTATTTGTAGATTATTTCTTTGAATATCAAAGCTATATTAAAAAAGAAATAAAAAAGAATAAATTAGAAAAATATATTATTTTTACAGGCTCGCTAAATGCAAAAGAAATGAAAGAAATGTTTTTAAAATCAAATGTTTTTTTATCATGTTCAACAATAGAAAATAGCCCAAATTCAGTAGGTGAAGCGATGATTTTAGCAGTTCCTATTGTAGCAAGTGATGTAGGGGGAGTATCTACAATTCTTGAAAATGAAAAAGAAGGGTTATTATACGATTTTTTTAATTTAGAAGAAATGTTTAATGATATATGTAGAGTTTTTGATGATAAAAATTTAGCGTTAGAGCTTGGCATAAATGCAAAAAAACATGCAATAAACACCCACAATCTAAAGGTTAATACAAACGATTTACTTAATGCTTATAAGGAGATTTTGAATGAATATAATTAAAATGATTAAAGACTTCATTTCTTGGAGAAGAATTATTAATACTTCTGAAAATTATATTGAATATCTAAGAGCAAAAGGTGTAAGAGTTGGTGAAAACTGCACTATTTACGACAGGGGTAATATTGTAGTGGATTTAACAAGACCATGGCTTATAGAAATTGGTAATAATGTCGAAATAACGGCAAAAGTAGTTATTTTAACTCATGGATATGATTGGTCTGTCATTCATAATAAAACTGGAGAAATAATAGGGAGCGCAGGAAAAGTTAAAATAGGGAATAATGTTTTTATAGGAATAGGAACTACTATTTTACCAGGAGCTAATATTGGTGATAATGTAGTTATAGGTGCAGGCAGTGTAGTTAAAGGCAAAATTGAAGAAAATAGTGTTTATGCAGGAGTGCCAGCAAAGAAAATAAGCTCCATTGATGTGTATTTTGAAAAAAGAAGAAAACTGCAGCTAGAAGAAGCTGAAATTTTGGTAAAAGAGTATAAAGAAGTGTATAAAACTTATCCTCCAATAGAGGTTATGCATGAATATTTCTGGCTTTTTGAGAATCAATTTGAGAATCTTCATAACGAGTTTAAAAATAAATTAGCTTTAAAAGGCAACTTTGAAAAAAGCTTTGAAAAATTTAAAGAAAATAAACCGTTGTTTACTGATTATAAAGAGTTTTTGATATATTGTGAATCGAAAAAATAAAACTATAAAATTGCTTTGAGCAGGCAGAATGATAGAGTGGAAACATAGAGAAATAGTTATTGAAATTGCAAAATATTTAAATGATAAGAATATAGATTTTGAATTGCTAATGTTAGGCTCAGGGAATAAAAAACTGAATGGGAAAGCCTATCAAACAAATATGAGTTAGAAAATGATGAAAATACTAGAATTTAAACTCATCAAAAAACATATAAAAGGGGATAGAATGCTGTTTTCAATTGTAATACCTATTTATAATACTGAAAAATATTTAGAAAACTGTATAATTAGTGTTTTAAATCAAACCTATAAAGATTTTGAGGTTTTACTAATTAATGATGGAAGTACTGATGGTAGTGGTGAAATTTGCGAAAAATTTGCAAGTAAAGATAATAGAATTAAAGTTATTCATAAAAATAATAGTGGAGTTTCATCAGCTAGGAATAAAGGAATTGATAACGCTAGTGGTGATTATATAATTTTTGTTGATAGTGATGATATAGTTAATAAAGAATTGTTAGATACTGTATTTAAGCAAATAAATAAAAATAATTGTGATATAGTTAGCTATAGATTTGATAAAAAAAATTCTAATAATGAAGATAATGTAATTGAGTTTACAGCTTTAAATAAAGTGGAAATTAAATTAAAGTTTAATGATATTTATGAAGTAGGGGTAGGATCTGTTTGCACACAAGCGTATAATTTGAATATGTTGAAATTATATAATATTTATTTTAATAACGAAATTGCTTTAAATGAAGAGGTTTTCTTCAATTTAAAATGTTTTGAAGTTATGAAATCTTTTGAATTTATTAATAAAGTGCTATATAAATATAATGAAAACCTAAATTCTTCATCCAGAAAAGGTGATATTAATTATTTAGATATAGTTAAAGAAAAAGTTTTAGTTTATGATAGATTTTTAGAAAAAATGGGTTATAAAGATATTGTAAGTTATACTCCCAAAAAAATGCTTCAAAATGACACATACGCATATTTTTTACAAGCTGCAATTTCAACGAATCAATTAACATACAAAGAACGAATTAAAATTTTAAGAAGAATCTATAAAAACGATGATGATTATAAAAACTTAAGAAACGCAGAGTATTTTAAAGTAACGAGTATTAATTTATTAATTTGCAAGTTATCAGCTATGCTAAAATTGCCATTTATTATTGCAACTCTAGTAAGTGTTAAAAAGTATTATAATAAATTAAGATACAATATTAAAAAAGTATATTAAAATTCAAGGAGATAAAGTTTGATTAGTGTAATTATACCTGTTTATAACGTTGAAAAATATTTAGACACTTGTATTACAAGTGTTGTAAATCAAACATATACAAATCTTGAAATAATTTTGATTAATGATGGAAGCACTGACAGTAGTGGAGATATATGCAACAACTGGGCTAAAATAGATAAGAGAATAATAGTTGAGCATAAAAAAAATGGTGGTCTTGCAGATGCAAGGAATAAAGGGCTTGATATAGCATCAGGCGAATATATTTTCTTTCTTGATTCTGATGACTGGTTAGATTTAAATGCTTTAGAAATATTAGTATCGCAAATAGAAAACACAGATATTGATATGATAATATTTAATTTAAAAAAAGTTATAGATGAAAAAACAGAAGGTGTAAATAATAAATTTGAATTAAATGAGGGTGTTTACACTAAATTGGAAGTTTTGGCAATGTTTGAAAAAAACATAATCCCATTAGTTACTGCTTGTTCCAAAATTTACAATAAAAAAATTTTTGATAATATTAGATTTCCTATAGGGCGAATAAATGAAGATGAGTTTACAGCACACTTTATAATTGATGAGTGCAACAAAATTATGATAATTAATAAACCATTATATTATTATAGACAAACACCTAATAGCATTATGTCTAATATTAAAGGCGTTAAACTAGTAGATGTCTTAATTGCATACAAAGAACGAGTATTTTTATTAAAAAGATATAATCTTGATGCGGCAGAAAAAAATCAACTTGAGAATTTTTATATAACATTTAAATATAGATATCCTTTTTTAGCACTTGGAAATGATGAAGAAAAAAAGAGTGCAAAAATAGCTTATGAGAACTTTTTAGAATTAAAAATACTATTAAAAAAACAGTTAAAACTAAATACTTTAAAAGATAAAGCGATATGGATTTTGCTTATTTGTATGCCTAAATTATATGTTTGGATTTTTAAAAGTTTTATTAAAGAGGTTGGATAATGAAAAAAGAAATTAAAAGCAAATTTTTAGGAATTTGCTTTGGAATATATAATAAGATTATTAGAAAATAGAAAGGATAATTAATTGAAAATATTATTTTTTGTAGGAGAATTAAATAAAAATTTAAATGCTAGTAGTAAAATTGCGATAGATATAGCAGATTATTTATCAAAAAAAAGTGTAGAATGCACAGTTTTAGGAATTAATGATGATGAGGATTTTACCTTTAAAGAAAACAATTTAAAAACTATTTCTTTTATGAGAAAAACTAACCCGCTAGCATATTTAGAAGTTTTTTTAAAAAAGCAAAACCTTAATAGGAATGAAGGCTTAAATAAATTTATAATTAAACACCCTATATTAGCATTTAAAGTTTTTTTATCATATAAGTATCCAAGATATAGATATAATTTAATTCAAAAAGAGAATAGAGAAATTTATAATCGTTTTTTAAATGAAAATGAGTTTGAATTTATCGTTTCATTTCAAGAGCCATCTTGGACGCTTTCTATGTTAACAGATAGTAAAAATAGTAAAGCGAAGAAAATAATTTATCAAGTAGATCCTTATTCATTTAATAATTTATTTAATGATAACCCTCAAGAAAGAAGAAAAGAGGAGTTAATGTTTTTTAAATTAGCAGATAGAATTATCACAACACCTATATTAGAACAAGTATATTTAAAAGATAAAGATTTTATTAAGTATCAAGATAAAATAAGCTCACTCGAATTTCCCAATATTAAAAGATATGACTTTAACAATGATGAATGTGTTTTTTTTGATAAAGAATATACAAATATAGCTTTTTGTGGAATTTTAGATGATGCATACCGAAGTCCTAAAGTGTTTTTAGAAAATTTTGAGCAAATACTTAGCAGTAGAATTAAAATTCGAGTATATTTTATTGGTGATATTTTGAGCGATGTAGCGAAAGAATTTAAAAATAAGTATCCTAATAATATTTTTATAAAAGATAGGGTGGATTTAAAAACAGCTTTGATTATTCAAAATGAAGCTGATTTTTTATTAAATATAGGAAACACTGTGAATAATCAAACCCCAAGTAAAATCTTTGATTATTTTTCATTTGGAAAACCTATTATTAATATTCAAAAAATTCAAGACTGTTCGGCTAAAGGGTATATTGATAAGTATGCTTTAATATTTACAATCAATGAAATTGATTATGATGAAAATACTCATATAAAATTAGAAGAATTTCTTAAAATAAATAAAAACAAATCAATTAAATTTGATGATATAAAAAAGACATATAATCATTGCACATTAGAATATGTTGCTGAAAAATTCTTGAAATATATTAGCGAATAAATTAATTTTGGAGGGAACATTGATACAAGACAAATTTGAAACTGAAGTTTATTCAAGTAAAAAAGATATTAACTTAGGGTTAAAAGAAATAATAAAATCGAAAGATTTAATAAAAATGTTTGTAAAAAAGAATTTCACAGCATTATATAAACAAACTATTTTAGGACCAGCTTGGATTGTAATTAATCCATTAATTACGTCTGTTATTTTCACATTTATTTTTGGTGAACTTGCAGGTATTTCAACAGATGGAACACCACAACTACTGTTTTATATGTCGGGGAATATTTTATGGACATTAGTTTCGACGAACACTAATAATGTTGCTACCACATTTTTGGCTAATGCAGGTATGTTTACGAAAGTTTATTTCACAAGGCTGAGCGTACCAATAGCAACAACTATAACATCTTTTTTGAATTTTTTATTACAATTAAGTTTCTATTTTATATTTTTTATATATTACTTAATTATTGGAACTGAAATAAGCATTGCTCCGACAGTAATTTTGTTGCCGGTAGTAATTCTTCAAGTAATGCTACTAAGTTTAGGAGTTGGATTAATTATTACATCTATCACTTCTAAATACAGGGATTTAATTTATGTGTTTCCTATTTTAGTTCAACTTTGGATGTATGTTACGCCTATTGTGTATCCATCGTCTTCATTAGGTGGGATAACTAAAATTGTTGTTATGTTAAATCCTGTATCTTCGGCTGTTGAAATATTTAGGTATTCGCTTTTAAATGCTGGACAAATTAGCTGGGGTTATTGGGCTCTTTCGATAGTTACAACGATTATAATATTTATAATTGGAATACTGTTGTTTAAGAAAACAGAAAAGAATTTTGTGGATGTGATTTAGTATGGAAAATAAAAAAATTGTTTTGAAAATAGAAAATCTATCAAAAATATATAAATTAGGGCAAATAGGTAGAGGTACATTAACTGAAGATATTCAGAGTTGGTGGGCTAGGATTAGAAAGAAAGAAGACCCAACTTTAAAAATTGGAGAAGCTGTTATTTCTTCAAATAAACCATTTCATGCAATAAAAGATTTAAATATTGAGTGCTTTGAAGGTGAAAAAATAGGGATAATAGGTCACAATGGCGCAGGCAAAAGCACACTATTAAAATTAATATGTAGTATAACAACTCCTTCTATTGGGAGTATTAAATATAATGGTAAAATTTCTAGTATGTTAGAAGTTGGCACAGGCTTTGTGCCTGAAATGACGGGAAGAGAAAACATATATTTAAATGGCACAATTTTAGGCATGACTATTCCAGAAATTGATTCAAAAATTGAAGAAATTATAGAATTTTCAGAATGTAGAGAATTTATTGATACGCCAGTTAAAAGGTATTCAAGTGGTATGTTTGTAAAACTCGCATTCTCAGTAGCATCACATCTTGATAATAATATAGTTATTATGGATGAAGTTTTAGCAGTTGGTGATGCACAATTCCAACAAAAATGCATTAATAAGATGACTCAAATTGCTCAAGAAGATGGAAAATGTGTGTTATTTGTTAGCCATAATATGCAATTTATAAAGCAGTTTTGCTCTAGGTGCATAGTTATGGAAAAAGGCGAAAAAATATTCGACGGAGATGTTGATAGTGCAATAGATTTATATCTTGATAAAAATAATTCTTTAAACATCTCATATGATTTCAAAGGAATTCCAAGAGCTAGAAAATATGATAAAGCCCGTCTTGATGAATTTTCATTGATAGAAAAAGTTGATGTAATATTCGATAAAGATAAAAATGAAAAATTGAATTTCAACGTGAAATTTAGGATAAAAGAAGAAACAGAAAAAGCATATATTTCAATTTTAGTAAAGCATATAGATGAAACAGCTGTGGCTTCGATTAAAAGTGAATTTATAACAGATTTTACAGTGAATGAAATTATATCAAAGGATTTTGCTTTTGATTTAAAAAATGTTGTAGCTGGTAAATACTATTTATTAGTTAGGATAATGAAAGAAAGCGAACACAATACACCAATAATACTAGATGAACCATTGCAAAATATATCCTTTATTGTTAAAAGTGCTGCTGGAGAAAGAAGCTGGCCAAGGACATTAATGGGATACACAGATTTAGGTATATTAGAAAATATATAGTTTGGAGGAAATATGAGGGTTTTGTGGATAGTTAATATTATGTTGCCGTATGCTAGTAAATCACTAAACTTAGATAAAGTTAATTATGGCGGATGGCTACAGGCTTATTTAGATAATTTAAAAGATACATCTTTTGAATATTTTGTTATATGCCCTTCTAACTCTGTGAATGAAATTAAAGAAATTAAAAATAATAATATAACGTATTTAGTGACACCATATAACCAATTAACACAGCAGAACTTCGAATCGCTTATTAAAAAAATTAAGCCTGTTTTAGTGCATATACATGGAACTGAAGAATTGCACAGTTTATATATGGCGAAGGCTGCTAAAAGTATGAATATTAAAGCAGTTGTATCTATTCAAGGGATTATCACAGAATACGAAAAAGTATTATTAAATGGAATACCTAAAAAGTATCAAAAATATTTAAATATTAAAAAAAGTATAAAATTTGCTTGTAATTTGGCGAGAATTCATCCTCGATTTTTAGTATTAGAAAAAGAGAGTTTTTCTAATGCTGCCATAGCAGAAATTGAGATATTAAATCTAGTTGATTATGTTATTGGAAGAAGTAAGTGGGATAAAGATAGTGTATTAAATATAAATACTAATTTAAAATATTTCCATGTAAATGAAAATTTAAGAAGTGTGTTTTATGAAAATGAATACTGGAGCTACGACAGTTGTGAAAAGCATAGTATTTTTATTAGCCAAGCAAACTATCCTATAAAGGGATTTCACTTTTTTTTAGAGGCTCTAAATATTGTTAAAAGAACATATCCAAATACAAAAGTTTATATTGCTGGTGGAACACCATTTGCAAGATTAAATTCTAAAATGCTGAATTGGATATTGAGTCCACTATTTGAATATTCTCATATTTTAAAAAAGAAAATTAGAAAATACAAACTAGCTGATAATTTGATTTTTTTAGACACATTAACTGATAAACAAATGAAAGATATGTATTTGAAGAGCAATATATTTGTGTCAGCATCAATAATTGAGAATAGTCCTAATTCAGTGAGCGAAGCAATGATTATAGGAGTACCAATTATTACAAGCGAAGTAGGAGGAGTGGGTTCTGTTTTTAATTATGGAAAAGATGGGTTAAGCTATCAATTTGATGATCATACTACACTAGCGAATCATATAATCGAACTATTTAATATGAAAGAAAAAGTTAATATATATACTGATAATGCTAGAAAAACAGCGAATAAAATTTGTAATATTAATACTAATATCGAAAAATTAATATTAGCTTATAACGAAATATTACTAGAAGAAAAATGAGAAATTAGATAGACCTATTAGTTTTGAACAGGTTTCTACAACTTGTCTAATACTAATAGGTCTATTAAAAAACATAGGTAAATACTGCATTTTCAGGATTTGCTAGTTTTAGCTTAAAAACCCAGCCCCTATTATCAGACAAGTAAAATATATCAAAATTTAATAAAAATAATTAAAAAGGCGTGAGTTTTAAATGAAAAAACTAACGCCTTTTAAACTATAAAAGTGTGATTAATAAGATGCAATAATCTACTTGGAAAACTACACCTTTTTGAAACAAACTTGATTTATAAGGGATTATATAATATATATATATTAACTTTTACTTATTTATCTACAAGTTCTGTTTTAAGAATGTCATTAAATTCATTTGTTTCTAAACATTCTAAAAAGCTGTTTATAAATAACGGAATGTGTTTTGAAGCAGAAGTAATAGAGGTTAAATATTTAACCTTGCGTTTTGGTAAATCCACATTTATATCTAATTTTACAATATGCGGATTTTTAAGCAATCTCTTTGCTATTGATTTTGGAACTATCGCCCATGCACGCCTTGTTGATAAAAAGAATTCTAATAGTTCCATTGCTTGCACTTCTACTAAAAATTTATCCCTTTTACCAAAATTTTTATCATGCCATAATTCGTATTCTAAACACCATGGGCAATAAATTTCATCATAGCCAGCTAAATCTACAAATTGGATTTTAGGATTATAAAAATTTATATTAGAAACAAATACGAAATCTTCGCTAAATAAAGGAGTGCAGCTAACAGTACGTGAAGGATATTCATCAACAATAAAAGCTACATCTATCTCTTTTGAATCTATTGAATCATAAGCTGCCTTACTAAAAGAATCTGCTGTATATAAAGTTGCCTTTGGGAAAGATGCTAAAAAAACATCATACACAAAAGGAAGTATTGCAACTGTTATACTATTTAAAGCACAAACTCTTAAATGGGGAATATCAATATTTGATTTTAACTTGGTTGTTTCGTCATATAAATCTAACCATTTTTGAGCAATTGGAAGAAAATGGCGACCTTCCTCAGAGAGCTCTATCTCTTTAGTACCTCTACCACGAACAAATAAAGGATATCCAAGTTCTTTTTCTAAATTAAAAATTTGTTGGCTTAATGCCGATTGACTAATATAGAGTTTTTCTGCTGCTTTAGAGATGTTTTTTTCGTTTAAAATCTCATGAAAAGCTGTTATTGCACGTTTATTCATATCTTGCTCCTATCAATAGTAAACAAAAACTAAGCGTTTGTTTTTATAATATAAGGTATACCTTATATTATATCGCAAATTATACTATTTTACAATGCAAATTTGATATGTTATTCTTAACTTAGAAACAAAATTTCTATATTTTAGAATATATTGCAAATATTTTCAATTTATAATACTCTATGAAAGAGAGGCAAAAAATCTGTATGAAATATAATTTTAACACTCCCGTAGATCGCTCAGTAAATTTTTCTGCTAAATATGATGAGTGTGCAAGCAAATTTGGAAAAGATGGGCTTATTCCTTTATGGATAGCTGATATGGACTTAAAAACAGCACCAGAAATAATAGATGCCATAGATAAAAGAAATAAACAAGGTATTTATGGATACACCACTAGACCAGACACTTATTGGGACGCTCTATGTGATTGGCATAAAAAAAGAAACGATTGGGAAATAGATAAAAATCTAATATCATTTAATACAGGAGTAGTTCCTGCAATATGCTCACTAATAAGTGAATTAACTCAAAAAGGTGATTATATATTATTTACTCCACCTGTATACGGAGAATTTTTTGATTTTGCAAAAAATTGGGGTAGAGAAGCCTTAGTGGTGGATCTTTGTGAAGAAAATGGATACTACACACTAGATTTAAATGCATTTGAAGAAGCATTAAAAAAAGGTCCTAAATTTTTTATTTTATGTAATCCACATAATCCAGTAGGTAGAGTTTGGACAAAAGAAGAATTAAAAGCTATGGGTGATTTATGTGTTAAATATAATGTTTTAATTATATCTGATGAAATTCATTCAGACCTTATACTTTATGGGAATAAACATATGCCTATGGCTGTAGTATCAAAAGAAATTGCTAATAACACTATCACTTGTACCTCAGTTAGTAAAACATTTAATTTAGCAGGAGTACAAGCCTCAGCTACAATTTTTCCTAATTCAAAACTTAAAGCGATACATGATAATTACTGGCAAAAAATTGGAATTCATAGGAATAATTGCTTTAGTCTTGTGGCAGTAGAAGCTGCTTTGAGAGAAGGCGAAGAATGGTTAACACAACTTTTAAAGCATATAGAATCGAATATAGATTATGTTGATACTTATCTTAAAGAAAATATTCCACAAATCACTTTTAGAAAGCCAGAAGGTACTTATTTAATTTGGTTAAACTGTAAAAACCTTAATATGAGCGCAGACGAATTAAAAATATTTATGATTGAAAAAGCTGGGCTCGCATTATCTGATGGCAGGGGATTTGGCAGTAATGGAGAGGGTTATGTGCGTATTAATGTTGCTTGTTCTATAGATGTTTTAGAAAAAGCATTAACTCAGCTAAAAAAAGCTGTTGACAATCATTTAAAATAGTGGTTTACTATATTAAATAAATTTTACAATTTGCAGGAGTTGTAAAAATAAAGATTTGAGCAAAATAGAGTTTAAAAAATAAGGAGAGAAAAAATTATGAAAAGCAAAGATCTAAGCAAAAAAAGTTTTATTATCCGTGCGCTAGACAAAATTGAAAAAGTGGGTAATGGCTTGCCAAACCCAGCTACATTGTTCTTAATTCTAACAATTGTAACTTTAATTGCATCTGCAATTATGGGTTCTATGGGAACAAGTGTTACGTATGAAGGTGTAGAAAATGGAGAAATTGTAGAAAAAACAGTTTCAGCAATTAATCTATTATCACCTGAGAATATCCGCATTCAACTACCTAAAATTGTTTCAAACTTCACAAGTTTCTTTGCACTAGGTACTGTTTTTACAATTATCCTTGGTGTTAGTGTTGCTGATGGCTCAGGATTTATGTCAGCCCTACTTCGTAAAGTTGCTGTATCTACACCAAAAAAATATATTTCTTTAGTTGTTGTGTTTTTAGGAATTATGTCTAATATAGCATCTTCAACAGGATACGTTGTTCTTGTTCCTCTAGGAGCAATACTATTTATGGCATTCGGGCGTCATCCAATCGCTGGTCTTGCAGCGGCATTTGCTGGAGTTTCAGGCGGATGGAGTGCAAATTTATTAATAGGAACAAATGATCCTATGTTTGCTGGCATGTCTACACAAGCGGCAAATATGATAGATCCAAACTATGTTGTTCAACCTGTAGGCAACTGGTTCTTTATGTTTGTTTCAACTTTTTTAATCACTATTATAGGTGCATTACTAACTGATAAAATAATCGAACCAAGACTTGGCAAATATGATCCTGCAAATGGAGATGGTTCTTCAATGGACGTTTCAACAACGATTACTGTCAATGAAAAACGTGGTATGCGTTTTGCAGGGATTTCTGCTGTTCTTTATTTAATCGTAGTTGGATTACTAATCCTACCTGCTGATGCTATATTAAAGAATCCTGAAACAGGAAGTATAATTTCTAGCCCATTTATGAGTAGTATTATCTTCTTTATGATGTTATTATTCTTAATTCCTGGTATTGCTTATGGAATCGGAGCAGGCTCAATAAAAAGCGACAAAGATATTATTGAGTTAATGAATAAAGGTATTTCAGGGCTTTCAAGCTTTATGGTTTTAATATTCTTTGCAGCACAATTTACAGCTGTATTTAATGCTTCAAATATCGGCACAATAATATCAGTTAATGGCGCAGAATTCTTATCTGAAATCGGATTTGTTGGATTACCATTAATTATTGCATTTATTATTTTAACTGCATTTATCAATATCTTTATAGCTGTTGACTCTGCAAAATGGGCTATGATGGCTCCAATATTTGTTCCTATGTTTATGCAATTAGGATTATCACCAGAACTAACTCAAGTTGCTTATCGTATTGGCGACTCATCAACAAATATTATCGCACCTTTAATGCCTTTCTTCGTTTTAACTGTTGCATTCTTCCAAAAATATGATAAAAAAGCTGGAATTGGTAGCGTTATTTCAACTATGCTTCCTTACTCAATTTGCTTTTTATTAGGCTGGATTGTTATGTTTACTGTTTGGTATATATTAGGAATACCTCTAGGACCTGGAGCACCGTTATTCTATAGCTAGAAAGGAAAGCTAAAATGAATATAAAACCAAAAGAAAAAAAGATTAAAGATTTACTTTCAAAGCAAGGTATTGATGGAGCGATTGTTTCATCTCCTGAAAATTTTTTCTATGTGACTGGATTTGCAGGACATCAGCACACAGTATCACGTATGGCAGGATTTTCGCTCGCAGTAGTTAGTGCAGATGATAATACACCTACGCATATTACCACTATGGATTTTGAACTACCGACATTTGAAAAGAAAAATAATAGCGGATTTGTTATTGAAAAATATGATACATGGGTTGGAGTGAAAAAATGGGAAGAAGTTTGTAATGAATTAGTAATTTCTACACCTGAGAAATTAACATCTTCTATGGACAAATTAGTTGATTTTATAGAGCGTATGAATTTAACAGATAAAATTGTTGGATTAGAGCTAGATTATATTCCTGTTAATTATTACAACACGCTAATTCAAAAATTTCCAAACGCTAAATTTGTTAATGTTTCGGAGTTGTTTGTATTTTCAAGAAGTGTAAAAGAGCCTGATGAAATAGAAGCATTTAAAACTCTTTGTGCTGTTGCTGATAATGCATTTTATGAAGTAAGTAAAATAGCAAAAATAGGTGTATCTGAAAAAGAATTATTAGAGTGTTTTAAAATCAATGCTTTAAAAAGTGGTGTATGTATTCCAAGCTCATGGTCGATGTTTTCTTCAGGACCAAATTGCTCATGTCTTGGTCTTCCAACAGATAGGCTTGCTCAAGATGGAGATGTTATAAAATTTGACGCTGGCGTAAATGCTGAATTTTCATTTTTTACAACCGATACTTCAAGAGCGTGGATTTTAGGGAATGCTAAGAAAGAATTTTTTGAATTAAAAGATCGTCTTTATGAAGCACAACGTAAAATGATTGCAGCGGCAAAACCAGGCTTGCCTATATGTGAATTATTTCAAATTGGGTATCAGTATGTTAAAGAAAAATATCCATGCTATGTGCGTGGACATATGGGGCATAGCATAAGTCTTGGGCCTGCAACTGCTGAGGCTCCTTATATTAATTCAACTACTACACGCTTATTAGAGCCTGGTATGATATTAGCTATTGAAGCACCATGCTACATTGATGGAGATAACGGATTTAACATTGAGGATATGGTGTTAATTACTGAAACTGGTTGTGAAGTGCTCACGCCAAAAACGCCTCATTATCTTCCATAATTATTATATATATTAAGGTGTATGGATAATATTATCCATACACTTTTTTAATAAAATGTATTATTAAAAATTTATTTTAAAGGAAAAACCAATATGAAATTAGATGAATTACTCACCCTTATTAAAAGTGAAATTAAGCCTGCAATGGGATGCACTGAGCCAGCTGCAATAGGACTTGCTGTTTCAAACACTTGCATGCATTTAAATAAGCCAGCAAATAAAATTAAACTTAAACTCAGTTCAAACATTGTTAAAAATGCATACTGCGTTACTATCCCAAACACAAAAGAATCCGGAATACCACTTTCAGCTATATTAGGGTATTTACTTACAAATAAAGATAACACTATTGATATTTTTGCAAAAATTGATTCAAATATAATGAAAAAAGCTTATGAGTTAGTTACGAAACAAATAGTTGAGTTGGAATGTTTTGCTACTTCTAAATTCTATATTGAAGTTTGGGCTAGCAACGAGAATGAAATAGCTCACACTATAACTCAAGATAAACACGATAATTTAGTTTTTGTAAAAAAAGATGATAAAGTTATTTTTGATAATCGAGTTGATACTAAAGACTTTAATACAAGTAATTCAAAAAAAGAAGAAGAGTTTTGCGAATATACTATAAAAGAGTTAGTAGACATAGCAAAAACAATTGATATTGAGCACATCACGTTCCTTAAAAAAGCAGTTGAAGTGAATAAAGCTGCTTCAAATGAAGGGCTTAGAGGTGATTATGGAATGTCTGTTGGAAAAAATATTAAGAATATGATTGATAATAATATTATTACTTCAGACTTATATTATTATGTTAAAATGGTCACCTCAGCTGCTAGCGATTGTCGTATGGGAGGAGGCTGTTTTCCAGCGATGACTGTTGTAGGAAGTGGAAATCAAGGTTTTCAAACAACACTTCCAACAATTGCAGCATGTGAATTTTTGAATAAAGATGAAGAAACAATGATTCGCGGGATATTTATGTCTGTTTTATTGACTATCAGGCAAAAGTATGTGGTAGGTCGTTTATCTCCGATATGTGGGGCTACACTTTCAGGAACTTCATCGGCAGCTGTTATTACTTGGTTATTAGGTGGTTCATATGAGCAGATGGAAGCTGCTATGCGAACGATGTATGCAACCGTAACAGGAATGATGTGTGATGGTGCAAAAAATGGATGTGCAGCGAAGCTATCTGCATGTTCTGGTGAAGCGGTAATAGCTGCTCGTTTAGCTATAAATGATGTATCTGCTAGCAAAGTTGATGGTATTGTATGCGATAAAATCGAGGATAGCATAAATGGCATTGCTAGACTTTCAAAAGAAGGTATGGCTGCTGTTGATATGAATGTTATTGAAATTCTTATGTCTAAAAAAATATAACAGCCGTGTAAATCTATCTTTTTATGTTTTTTAGAAATAATGAATGTATCAAAGCAAGGTATTTGTGATGTAATAACAACTCTCACAATTCAATAACAAAGAGTATTTTGATGTTATGAAATAATGAAGTTGAATTTTTAATAGGCAACTCAGATTTTGAAAAAGGATATAGAGAATTAAAAAAATATAGCTTTTATAAAATAACAGTGTATAACATATGATGTTGCTATCTTAAATATAAAAATTGTAAAAGTAGCAATTTAGTTTATAAACAAATAATAAATTAAGAATTTTTTAAAAATTATGAAAAGTTTTTTGTATTATAAAGTTTTATAGTGATGTAAGCCTATGGAATTTAATGTAAAATTAAAACACCCAATTGAATGCGTTTATCCATTCAACTGGGTGTGTTTTTTTATAAATAGTTAATAACAAGCTATATTACTATCAGTGCGCCCTTCAGTGCCACCTACTAAAACACCATTTTCTTGTTTTATAATAATTTGTCCTCGTCCAAAGCTAGAATTATCAAGAGCTACTTTAATTACATGTCCTTTACTTGCAAGGATTTTAGCAATCTCATTCGGGAAATTATTTTCAACTTCAAATGTTTTGCCTTCTTTCCATTGCCATCTAGGCGCATCAAGTGCTTGCTGAGGGTTTAAATTAAAATCTATTAGATTCATTGCAACTTGAACATGTCCTTGTGGTTGCATATATCCACCCATTACCCCAAACGGCCCTATGGCATTGCCATCTTTTAGAATAAAACCAGGGATAATTGTGTGGTATGTTTTTTTACTTGGAGCTAAGCAATTGATATCATTTTCATCAAGTGAGAAATCGTGCCCTCTATTTTGCAAAGCAATACCTGTATCTCTTACTACAACTCCTGAACCAAATCCCATATAATTGCTTTGAATATAAGACACCATATTACCTTGCGAGTCTGCTGTGCAAAGGTAAACTGTTCCGCTTTTAGGTGGAAGTTCTGGGCAAGGCTCTTTTACCTCATCAGTAATTTGCTGAGCTCTATGTTTTCCATAGAGTGGAGATAATAACTCTTCGCTTGTAACTTTCATATGCCTTGCATCAGTCACATGATGTTTACCGTCTGCAAAGGCAATTTTCATTGCCTCAAATTGAGTGTGAAAACTGCTTACACTATCTCTATTATCAAAAGAAAACTCTTTTAAAATATTAAGCGCCATAAGAGCTACTATTCCTTGACCGTTTGGTGGTATTTCGCATATATCATATCCACGGTAATTTACAGATATTGGCTCAACCCATTCAGGGCAATAATTTGCAAAATCTTCAATAGAGAAAAAACCACCGAATTCATTGCTATCTTCTACAATTTTTTTTGAAAGTTCTCCACCATAAAAAGATTTACCATTTGTTTTAGCAATTTCTTCGAGTGTATTTGCGTGATTAGGAAGTTTTACAATATCTCCTGGTAAAGGTGCTCTTCCATTTACAGAAAATGTATTAAACCACTCTTTAAATACAGGATTATCAATATTAGTTTCAGTATATTTTTTGTGTGCATTATTCCACATTTTAGATAAGTTTGCAGCAACGGGATATCCGTTTCTTGCATAAGACACAGCCGGCTCTACAATTTTAGTTAATGGCAAATTGCCAAAGCGCTCACTTAAAGAAACCCATGCTGAAGGAGCTCCTGGAACTATAGTTGGAGCCCAACCATAAACAGGCATTTTATCTGTTTTATATCTTTTTTTAACTGCATCAATTGATATGTTTTTTGGCGAAAATCCACTTGCATTTAAGCCGTATAATTTTTTTTCTTTTTCAATCCATACAAGTGCAAATGCATCTGAGCCTATTCCGTTTGCTGTTGGCTCACACACTGTAAGTGCTGTTGCGGTGGCGATTGCTGCATCTATTGCATTCCCACCTTGTTTTAAAATATCAAGGCCTGCAGCACTTGCTTGAGGGCTTGAAGTTGCAACCATTCCTTCTTTTGCATATATAGGGAGCCTGTTAGAAGTATATGGCTGATAGATTGGATTATAGTTCATTTTTCTCTCCTTTAATCATTATTAAGCGATAGATTTTAGATATCTATTATTAAAATGTTCCTACTATTCCAACACAAGCAGAAATAGCTATATAAACAATTGGATGTTTTTTAAACTTTTTAATAGCAAAAAATATAACTCCAAAATAAATAAGTTTTGGTAAATCAAACAAATCTAAAATGTTATTTGTTTGATTAAATAAATCTAAGTGGAATAAAGATATTTGCATAATACTAATTCCAGCGGCAGCTATTAAACCTGTTACGGCAGGTCTTAGTCCGTAAAACGCTTGCTCAACTAAAATACTCCCGCGAAATTTTGCAAGAGATCTTGCAACTATACAAACTATTATTATTGACGGAGTAATTTCGCCAAGCGTAGCAACAACTCCACCAAAAAATCCAGCTACATTGCAGCCAACATAAGTTGCCATATTGATTCCAATAGGACCTGGAGTTGACTCTGAAATAGCTATCATATCACTTATAAATTCTGTGGTATACCAACCTGTACGAGTTGATAATTCTTGAAGAAATGGAAGTGTTGCAAGGCCACCACCAACAGCAAAAAGTCCTATTTTAAAAAATTCCCAAAATAATTGCAAATAAATCATTTACTGTTTCTCCTTTTTTAATTTTTTTGCACTAATACCAAGTAAAGCGCAAGCGATGACCAATATTATAGGTGAAATGCTTGTAAACACACTAAGAGCTAACATCAAAAGACATAAAACAACACCAAATGCGTCTTTAACTCCTTTTTTCCACATGCCAATAACTGCATCAAGAATAAGAGCGGCAACACAAACTGAAATTCCAGCTAAGGCATGTTCAACATAAATATTGTCTTGGAAATTTGATAGAAAAAATGCTATGGCTGATATAATGATTAAACACGGTGAAACCATTCCAAAAGCAGCAGAAATCCCCCCTAATATTCCACGGTGACTATGCCCGATAAAAACAGATACATTAATAGCAATAATCCCTGGTAGTCCTTGACTTAATGCGTAATAATCAATTATTGTTTCTTCATCTGTCCATTTATGATTCTCAACAATCTCACGTCTTAAAATAGGAAGCATAGCATATCCACCACCAAATGTAACTGCCCCCATACGAAAAAATGTCCAATAAATTTTAAGTAACTCTTTCAATAGTTTCCTCTCCTTTTGAAAATTGTAGAATATCAATTATATAGTTTAAATAAGTTGAATTTTGAAATATAAACTATAATTGCTTACGTATAAATAAATTATAAAAGATTATAATTATAATTAACATCTTTAAGTATATAACTTGATTTATGTCTTTAAAAGGAGTATAATTATGTCTGTAAATGCATTTTATGTCTTTAAATAATCACGGAGAATTTTACATATGAAAATAGGAGTTATAGGCCCTCGAACAACAGTAAGAGTTATTGAAGATGTTGTTAAAAAACAATTATTTGATATACAACTCGTATGTCGCATATCTGAATTTTATGAAGCTACCCCTAGAATAGTAAAAGAACTACAGCAAATGCCAGAAGTAGAGGCTATTTTATTTACAGGGCCTACAAATTATGGACATGCTAAAAATCACGTTCAACCAACTATCCCTTGGGGATACTTGCCGCATAATCGATCTTCATTGCAAGAATCTTTTTTAAAAGCGATCACAATGTTTAATAACGATTTAAAAGCTATTAGCGTAGATAGATATGATACAAATTTACTAGAAGAAGTTTTATCAGATATTGGAGTAACTGATTTTTCAATAATTGGTGCAGACGGTGACTATGAACAAGAAAAATTTGAAAAAAATCTTTTTGAATTTCATAAAAAAAATTATCTGGATGGAAATGCCACTATTTGTCTTACAAGTATGGAGCATATACTAGAGCCATTAATAGAAGCAGGCATACCTTGCATACGAATTTATCCATCTAAAGAATCTGTAACCGAACAAATTTACCATTTGAGAATGATGAGTCTTTCACGAAGTGCGAATAAAGGTTTATTTGCTACGATAGTAGTGAATTTTGATTATATATTCGATGATGAGGAAGATATTTTTGCTAGAGAATGGGAAAAAATGAAGTATCAAAATGAATTTCGTGAGATGATTTATACAATTGCAAGACAGCTTGACGGCGCAGTTTTTGCAGATGGATTAGATCGCTTTTATATTACAACAAATCGAAATATGCTACTGAATGTTTTTTTAAAAACAAGTATGCATCATAATTTATTAGCATTTGGTAGACGCTCACACAGGCAAAAAATCTGGATAGGAATGGGGATTGGGACAACTATGCTTGAGGCAAAATCAAGGGCTACTATGGCATATAATTGCTCTAAAGCTGATACTGTAGGAAGTTCTTATTTAGCCGATGATGCACAAATTACAAAAGCATTAAATATCGACTCTTCACACATTGAAAAATCATCCGAAACAGATTTATTATATCTATCAAAAAAACTTCATATAAGCAGTGAAACACTCTTAAAACTTGCAAATACTTTAGAAACGATAGGAGATATAATAACATCAGAAAGCTTATCTTTTCATATGGGACTTACAACCCGTAGCATAAATCGTTTAGTGCTTTGTTTGGAAGATGAAGGTCTAGCTACAGTTGTTGGGAAAAAATCTCTAGGAAAAGGTCGCCCTGCACGTCTTCTTAAAATTACCTTACCTAAATTGAATAAAGAATGAAAAAAGTCGTTGGCTTTAATTGATATTATAATAAATAGGAATACTAAATTAACTCTTTTTTAATTTTTTCTGAATAACATTATCTTGTAAAATTGCGGTATCTATTTTTGCGCCTTTAAAAGGGTAATTAAGGGATGTGAATATTCTTCTTGAAAAGTAAGTTTAATATCCGGATTATCACTTATAAAATTTTGCACAACGTTCGATGATATAACTTTTAAAAACAAAAGAAAAAATCCCAACTTTACAAATGTCAAGTTGTATTGTAAAATAAAATTGTTGATAAAATAATATCTTTACAAATGCGTATTTATATTATGATTTTTTTATCAATGAATCAAATTGTGCACACACAATTATTAAAATCAGCTATAATTAGCTAAGCAAATTTGGAGGCAGAAAAAAATGCACAAAAAGTCATTATTATCAGCAGTTGCAATTATAGTTGCTCTTATATCAATATTAACACTTGTTGGATGTTCCAATAATTCATCTACGGGTGAGGATTCAACTACTGACGCTTCACAAACAACAGAAGCATCAACTTACCCAGAAAAAGCAATTACAATGATTGTACCTTACGGTGCAGGTGGCACAACTGATATAACTGGTCGCCAATTTTCTATTCTTCTATCAAAATATCTTGGACAACCAATCACAGTTATAAATCAAGCTGGTGCTTCAGGTTCAATAGGGGCAAAAACAGTGCTTGATGCAAATCCAGATGGCTACACAATATTGTATACAGCAGATTCTCTTGGAACGCAAAGAGTTATGGGTATTTCAGAAATGAGCTATGCTGACTTCACTCCAATTATGGCTGTTGTTAACGATCCTAAAGTTATCGTTGTTTCTAAAAATTCGCCATATGAAACACTTGAAGATTTATGCGATGCTATGATTGAATCTCCTGGAACAATCAAAATGTCTTACACAGGCCCTGGTGGCTCTGGTCATGTTCAAGAACTTATTTATAATAAATTTGGTCTTGAAATGGCAACAACAGCTTATTCTAGCGGTAGCGATGCACTACTAGCTGTTTTAGGTGAGCAAGTTGATTTTACAAATGCAAACTACTCATCAGTTATTGGATATCTTGAAAGCGGAGATTTAAAATTACTTGGTGTGTCTTCAAACACTAGATTAAACGCATATCCAGATGTGCCAACATTAAGCGAAATTATTCCAGAAGCTAGAGAATATATTGATATGCCTTTTACACCTTTATCATTACTTGTTGATAAAGATGTTCCTAGCGATGTTGTCACTGTTTTAACTAAAGCTGCAGCACAAGTTATTGAAGATCCAGAATGGATAGAGTTTGTTCAAGAAAATGAACTTGAAGAACTATATAAACTATACCCAACTCAAGCTGATATACTAAAATTTTATGCAGACTGGGAATCACAAGTGAGCTGGTTATTATATGACGCTGGTGCAGCACAACTTAGCCCAGAAGATTTTGGTATTCCAAAACCTGAATAAATTTCAGCCGATAAACCATATTGCACATTTTCTTGCAATAAAAACATAGGGTGCAAGTTTTGCTTGCACCCTTTATATTCACTATTTCAGAGAGGTAAAATTTTGAAAGCTCTATTAAAAAACAAAAATATACAAGATAGTATTATATTTTTTTTATTAAGTGTTGCGTTATCAGTATACGGATTTTCAAGCCATTATTCCATAACTATTGAATGGGAAATGTCGCCGTATCTATTTCCAGTTTTAATATCATGCTTTATCATGCTATTATCTATATCTCTATTTTTTGACGGATATAAGCAAGTTAAGGCGAGTATTGAAGTTACTTTGGTTACTCAAAGTAATTTAAAAGGTGCTTTTATAGTTGTTGCAATGACAATTTTATATTATATATTAATGCCTATTTTATCATTTGTTATTGCAACAATAATTTATTTAATTTGTATGTTTGTATTTCTTGGTGAAAAAAGTTGGTGGCTTATTATTATACTATCGGTTGCAACATCAGGAATTATACAATTTCTATTTGGAAATTTACTTAATGTTCTTCTTCCGTAAGAAATCTATACTCGTTTGCCATTATGGCTTATTAGCAAAATCTCGAAAGGATTAATTATAATTATGGAAACAATTTCAATGGTTTTTGAATATTTTGTAGATATTCGATTTGTGGCATTGGTGTTTGTTGGCTCTCTTGCGGGACTATTTGTTGGCTCTATTCCTGGACTTTCAGTTTCAATGGCAACAGCACTTTTAGTCTCAATCACGTATAGTTGGCAAACTCAAGATGCACTAGCGACTGTTATGGGCGTTTATGTTGTTGGCGTATTCTCGGGTGCTATTTCAGCTATATTAATAAATATTCCTGGTGCACCTTCTTCAGTTGTAACAACGCTTGATGGCTTCCCCCTTGCTAATCGGGGTGAGTCGTATAAAGCTTTAAAATATGCGACAGTTTACTCATTTATTGGAACTGTTTTTGGATTTATTGCCCTTTGGGTACTTGCGGGGCCAATTTCCTCGTTAGCACTTAAATTCACACCTATGGATTATTTTTTGCTTGCCTTATTTGGGCTTGCGACTGTTGGCTCTCTTACAACAAAGAGCTTTTCAAAAGGTTTAATTAGTGCAATGATGGGACTTACTGTTAGTATGATAGGAATAGATTCTGTTATGGGTACTCCAAGAATGACATTTGGAATTTATGATCTTCAAGCTGGTATTAATACTGTGCCTGCACTTGTAGGATTATTTGGATTTTCGGAAGTTTTATCAGTTATTGCTGATGGACAATTAAAAAGTGAAGTTTTAAAAATACAAAAATCAGTTATTAAAATGAAAGAAATCCTTGTTCATCTTCCAAAATCACTTTACTACTCACTTATTGGAACACTTGTTGGTGCACTTCCTGGAGCCGGCGGTCCTGTTGCTGCTTTTATTGCATACAACGAAGCTCAAAGAATTGAAAAAAATCCATCCGCGCCATTTGGTGAGGGTGCTGTTGAGGGAATTGTAGCTAGTGAATCAGCTAACAATGCATGTATAGGTGGCGCACTTATCCCTATGCTAGCTCTTGCAATCCCTGGTGATGCTGTTACAGCTATTATTTTATCTGTATTTTATATACACGGACTTCGTCCAGGCCCAATGTTCATTAAAACAAGCCCTGATATGTTCTCTGCTATTCTTGCAGGCGGACTTATTGGATGTATATTTTTGCTTGTACTTGGACTATTTGTTGCTCCAAGAATCAGTAAAATTATTTCAATTCCAAAACAAATTCTACTCCCTATCGTAACTGTTTTATGCGTAATTGGTGCATTTGCAACAAACAACAGGATGTTTGATGTTGCGTTAATGTTCTTCTTTGGTATACTTGGATTTTTTATGCGACGCAGAGGATATCCAGTTGCTCCTATGACACTTGCAATAGTTCTTGGTGGTATGATGGATTCAAATTTTAGGCGAGCAATTTCGCTTGCATCATCTGAATCAAATCAAATTGCGGCTTTATTCGGCAGACCTATAACAATAATATTGCTAACACTAACAATTTTTACTATTTTATCAAACTTTACATTCTTTAAAAATTTCATGGCTAAAATACTTAAAAAGCCACACTATTAGAGTAGTGTTACTAACTGCTATAGTAAAAGGAACATCAAGAGTTAAAAATTCCATTTCCAAATAACGACTGTAACGCTGCTTTTAAAGTAGCTGAAGTATTTGGTGTTAAAACAAGAATCAAATCTAATCAAAACCGAACTTCAAACTCTTATAATATTAACATTGATTTTATGATCTACAACTGGAATTCACAAGTAAACTCACCTCTTATGTTTTCTTTTGCTGTTTCAACTTTTATTAAATTTATTAAAAATAAAGAAAGGAAGTTTCTCATATGAAAGTTATAATTATTTCAGATTCGTTTAAAGGAAGTTTATCTAGTGAAGAAATTGCAGATATTGCTCAAAAAGGTGTAAACAAGCATTTTAATGATTGCGAAGTAGTAAAAATTCCTGTAGCTGATGGTGGAGAGGGGACAGTTGATTGT
This sequence comes from uncultured Oscillospiraceae bacterium, assembly GCA_964369915.1. GTDB lineage: Bacteria > Bacillota > Clostridia > Oscillospirales > Ruminococcaceae > RGIG3102. The sequence continues at coordinate 43,578 of CAYJGG010000009.1, forward strand.
TTTTATAAAGCGTGTGGCGGAGAGATAATAACTGTAAACTCAACTGGACCATACAATGAAGAAATAATTAAAGATTATTTAAAACTTGGGGATAAAGCCATAATAGAAATGGCAAAATGTGCAGGATTACCTATGGTATTTGGAAATGAAAATCCAGCAATTACAACTACATTCGGCGTGGGAACTCAAATTTTAAAGGCAATAGAAAATGGTGCAAAACATATTATTTTAGGACTTGGAGGAAGCGCAACTAATGATGGAGGCTGTGGAGCAGCAGTAGCCTTAGGTGTTAAGTTTTATGATGATAAAGGTAGAGAGTTTATACCTGTTGGCAAAACTTTAAAAAATATAAGAAAAATTGATACGTCAAATTCGAATAAACTTTTAAAAGATATAAAAGTTGAAGTTATGTGTGATATCGATAATGTATTATATGGAAAAACAGGAGCTGCATATATTTTTGCACCACAAAAAGGTGCTAATGAAAAAATGGTAGAAATGTTAGATGCAGGATTAGTCAATTTATGTGATATTATTAAAAAAGATTGCAAAGTAGATGTTTCAAATTTAGCTGGTGGTGGTGCTGCAGGTGGATTTGGAGCTGGAGTAGCAGCTTTTTTTGGGGCAGAATTAAGAGCTGGTATTGACGTTGTACTAGAAACAGTAGAGTTTGAAAAGAAGCTCGAAAACTGCTCATTTGTTATAACAGGTGAGGGCAGATTAGACTCTCAAAGCCTGAATGGTAAAGTGCCTATTGGAGTAGCAAGAGCTGCAAAAAAGAAAAATGTGCCAGTTATTGCAATAGTAGGTATTTTGGGAGATGATATTTTAAAAGTTTATGAATATGGAATATCATCAGTTTTTGTAACAAACAGGAAAGCATTACCTTTTAAAGAAGTAATAAAAACAGCTAAAGAGGATTACATAAGCACACTAGATGATGTTTTAAAATTGATGAAAATAAAATTTTAAAAGAATATAAAACACTTAATTATAAATGAATACCTATAAAGAATAAATACCGATTTTCTAATGAAAATCGGTATTTTAGCGTGCAAAATACGAGTGGGGTAGATGTTAATTGATTATAATCAGTTAGTGAAATGGTGTTTTTCCTTTTTGGTACACAAAAGTAGCTATCCTTAAAAAATCGAAGATTTTTTATAACAATAAAGGAATGGATTTGCCATTCTTTATATTTTTAGTATTTTTGTTAAAGTTTCTTTGTGGGTATTCAGCTATAAAAAAGTTTTATATGATTAAAGTATATAGAATTTAGAAGTATAATTGTAGCTAATATATGTAATAATAGAATTTACAAAAAAATATTTCAAAAAAATATTGACATCTCGAGTTAGGTAGTATAAACTAACTATATAATAGTAATGATTATCATTATTAAAAAGGAGTGAAGATATGAAAAAATTAAAATATAGCAGACAAAGAGAGGCTATAAAAGAGTTTTTGCTTTCAAGGGATGATCATCCAACTGCTGATACAATTTATGAAAATCTACGCAAAGAGTTTCCAAATATCAGCCTTGGAACAGTTTATAGAAATATGAATTTATTAGTTGAAACAAATGAAGCAATAAAGCTTTCTTCAAAACTTGGTCCTGATAGATATGATGCTAAAATGGCACCACATTATCATTTTGTTTGTCAAAAATGTGAAGGTGTTAAGGATTTAGTCCTTGATGGTGTAATAGATTTAGAAGAAAAAGCTGCATCTAATTTAGGTGCGATTATAACAGCACACGATTTAAGTTTTTATGGGATTTGTAGTAGCTGTAAGTAGTGTTTAAAATAACAATAAGTGTTATTTACTATAAAATTATAAAAAAGATTAAAAGGAGTACAAAATTATGTCAATGATAGGAAAATCAGTTTCAGATTTCAAAGTGGAAGCATTTCATGAAAATAAGTTTAAAACAGTAATAAAGCAAGATGTTCTAGGTAAATGGGGAGTGTTTTTCTTCTACCCAGCAGATTTCACCTTCGTTTGCCCAACAGAGCTTGAAGATTTAGCAAATAAATATGAAGAGTTTAAAGCTATAAACTGTGAAATATATTCAGTTTCATGCGATACTCATTTTGTTCATAAAGCTTGGCACGACACATCAGATACAATTAAAAAAATCCAATATCCAATGCTAGCAGATCCAACTGGCGCTTTAGCTAGAGATTTTGATGTTATGATTGAAGAAGTAGGACTTGCTGAAAGAGGAACATTTGTTGTAAATCCTCAAGGTGAAATCGTTTCATATGAAGTGCTAGCAGGCAATGTTGGTAGAAATACAGACGAATTATTTAGAAGAGTACAAGCCTTACAATTCGTTGCAGAGCACGGAGATGAAGTTTGTCCAGCAAAATGGCAACCAGGTGCAAAAACACTAAAACCAAGTCTTGATTTAGTAGGCGTATTATAATAATAAATAATTTAATAATTAATAATAAGGAGGAAAAACTTATGAAAGTAGCAATGATAGAAAATTTAAATAAATATTTAGCAGATGTTGGGGTTTTATATATGAAAATCCATAATTTGCATTGGAATGTTGTAGGAAGAAATTTTAAAACAATTCACGAATATCTTCAAACAATTTATGAAGATTTCGCACTTGTTTTAGACGACACAGCAGAAGTTATAAAAATTGAAGGCGGAAAGCCGTTAGCATCTTTAAAATCATTTTTAGAAGTGAGTGATGTTAAAGAATTAGAATCTAATGATTTATCAGTTAATGATGTTTTAGCTATTGCAATTGAAGATATGAGATATATAAAAAATCAAGCAGAAGTTTTAAGAAAAAAAGCTGGCGAAGATGATGTTTATCAAGCTGTAACTATGCTAGAAGATCAATTAAGAAATTATAATAAAACAATATGGTTTTTAGAATCAATGGTGAAGTAAACTATGAAAGATGTAAATAAAATTTACGACACTATAATTGTAGGAGGCGGCCCTGCTGGGCTGTCTTGTGCAATATATATGGCAAGAGCAAAATATAAGTGTTTAGTTTTAGAAAAAAGAAAATTTGGCGGATTAATAACTGTTGCAAAAGAAGTTGTTAATTATCCAGGTATTCATAACACAACAGGAACACAGCTTGCAAAATCTATGCTAGAGCAAGCCGAAAATTTTGGAGCTGAATTTTTATTGAGTGAAATGACAGGCTTTAAAAAAGATGAAAACGGCGTTTTTACGGTTTTTACAGATAAAGGCGAGTTTGAAACTCTAGGCTTAGTTTTAGCAACGGGAGCAGCACCAAAAAAAGTTGGATTTAAAGGCGAAGAAGATTTTAAAGGCAGAGGCGTTGCATATTGTGCAACTTGCGATGGCGAATTTTTTATAAATAAAGATATCTATGTTATAGGTGATAACTCTATGGCGTGTGAAGAGGCTTTATTTTTAACCAGGTTTGGTAAAAATGTTTTTATTGTTGCAAAAGATGAATTAACTTGCAGCGAAAAAATGAAAAAAGAGATTGAAGAACATCAAAAAATCAAAGTTTTACAAAATGCAAAAACAAAAGAAGTTTTTGGTGAAAACTTTGTTCAAGGCATAACAATTCAAAAAGACAACGAAGAATTATCTTTTAAAGATGAAAACGGAATTGGAGTTTTTGTATTTGCAGGGTATTCTCCAGCAAATACTAACTTTGAAGAAGAAATTGCTGTTAATGAAAAGAAATATATTATAACTGATAAATCTCAAAAAACTAGTATAGATGGTGTTTATGCAGCTGGAGATATCTGCGTTAAAGATTTAAAACAAGTAGTTACCGCTGTATCAGACGGAGCAACTGCTGCAACTTCACTAGAAAAATATGTTGAAGAAAAATATGCAGAGCTTGGGCTTGAAAAAAGAGAAATCACAGCAAAACCAGCTATAAAAAAAGAAACGGTAAAAGAAGATAGTAAAAATAGTGATGATTCATTTATTTCAAGCGAAATAAGAAATCAGTTGCAAGGAGTTTTTGAAAAATTTGAAAATAGTTTAGTTTTAAAATATAAATTAGATAGCACTGATTTATCAAAAGAAGTTAAAGGTTTTATGGAAGAATTCAAAACGTTAACTCCAAAAGTTGTGTGTGAAGAAGATAATAGTTTAGAAAATGATTTACCTTGTATTTCAATTTATGATAGTAATAAAACTTACAAAGGTGTTAGTTTTCACGGAGTTCCAGGAGGACATGAATTTAATTCATTTATTATAGGATTATATAATGCACAAGGAACAGGGCAAGTTATTTCACAAGAAGATATGAATAATATTAAAAGTATTAGTAAAAATATCAATATTAAAATCGCAGTAACTCTTTCTTGCACAAATTGTCCAGATTTAGTTGTTGCGGCAGAAAAGATAGCTTTATTAAACGAAAACATAACGCTTGATGTATATGATTTATCTCATTACAGTGACTTAAAATCAAAACACAATATAATGAGTGTTCCTTGTATGATTATTAATGATGAAATATTGCATTTTGGAAAGAAAAATATAAATCAAATTTTAGATGTTTTAAAAACAGTTTAGTTAAAGAAAGGGTGAATATTATGAAAACAGCAATAGTATATAGCACAGTAAGCAAAAACACAGAGAAACTAGCAGAAGTAGTTAAAAGTATGGTAGGTGAAGTGATTCATTTTGGAAAAGCAAACGATGAGGCTTTAAATGCTGATGTAGTTTATGTTGGCTCTTGGACTCAGGCATTCACTTGCACTCCAGATATTAAGGCTTTTTTAGAAAAATTAAATAATAAAAAAGTGTTTGTATTTATGACTGCTGGTTATGGAAGTAGTGATGAATATTTAAAACCTATACTAAATTCAATGAAAGCACATATTAATGACACTAATGAAATCATAGGAGAATTTATCTGCCAAGGAAAAGTTTCAAATACAAAAATTGAAGCTATTAAAAAAATGGATATGGCAAAATATGAAACTATGAAAGAAGAATTAGAAAAATCACAATCACACCCTAACGATGAAGATTTAGAAAAATTTAAAAAATTAATTAATATTTAAATTTAAACTATCATCTTAGTGATGTGTAAAATAAGTTAGACTTAATAGTGTAGCAACGAAAGTTGCTACACTATTTTTATACAGTTAAGTATTTTAGTTTGAATTTTATAAGGATAAAGAAATTAAGATTTTATATGTTTTTTTTCTTTAGATTCATATTGATTTTTTTATCATAAATTCAATAAAAATATTAAAGCATATCTTCTTTATAAATTGAAAATAAAAACATTCACAAATCTCAAAGTGTTTTGTTTGACTTTTTTTGTGATAATATGTTATATTCTATTTTAGTATATTATGTGAGAAATTATAAAGAAAAAAACAAAGAGCTTGAGTCTTTTTGCAAAAGATTTATTAAAACTTATGTTAAAAAAACTATATAAAAAACATATAAAATTTTAAAAAGAGGAATGGATATGCGAATGAATAAAATAAAAACTAAATCTATGATTCAAGTCGTTATATTTGTTTTTCTAATATTTTTAGCTACAAATTTAGGTATAATTCATAAAATACTTCCTGATAATTATTCATTTGTTTATTCATTAGACTACGTGTTATCGGTAGGCACATTTATAAGTGTTTTTTCTGCTTGGACGATAAGTGTATATAATAGAATTATGCAAAGCCGCGTGAGAACGTATCTTATGTTAATCGGTGTGAATATTATATTTTGGATAAGTATACGATCGATTAAATGGGGACCTTTTGGAAAGATGGTTTTAGGAGATAGGTTAGCTTGGTATATGTACTATATTCCGATGATAATGATACCACTACTATTCTTTTTTGCTGCTTTGTGTGTTGGAGAAGATGAAAATTATAAACCAAATAAAAAATGGAACTTGCTATTTATCCCTGCTGTTTTACTAATACTACTAGTACTTACAAATGATTTACATTTTATTGTTTTTAGTGATTTTGATTTAAATGCTCATATGTATGGAATGGATTACGAACATAGAATAGGATATTATATTATAGCAATTTTTTTAAGTAGCTTAATAGTGCTTTCCACGGCATTAATTATAAAAAAATTCAGATATTCAGCAACTACGAGAAAGGCTTCACGATTGCCGCTCTTAGTAGTTGGAGGTATTATAGTATATACTGTGTTGTATGTCTTAAAACCTAATTACGGAATAGGTTATTATTTTATGGATGTAACAATGTTTAGTTGCACAGCTGCAGTAGCTTTTTGGGAGGCTTGTATAAGAACTGGGCTTGTGCATTCAAATAATTTACATAAAGAGTTTTTTGAAATGGGAACAAGTAATGCACAAATACTTAATTTAAAAGGAGAAGTTGTATATACAGCCGAAAGTGCTTTACCTATTTCGAATGAGAAATTCAAAACGCTAATAGAACATAATATCACTGAATACGATGAAAATACACTACTTCATATATTACCGATAAAAGGCGGCTATGTGTCTTGGAGTAGTGATATATCAAAAATAAAAAATGCAATATCAGAGCTTGAAAAAGTAAATGAGAGTTTGTATAAAGAAATTAATTTATTAAATCTTCAAAATGAAAATAAAAAAGAGGGAACAAGGGCAAAAAAACTAAATGAGTTGCAAAACGTTTTACTTACTGAAACACTGCCATACAGCGAAAAAATTAAAAACACTGTTATAGATAATGAAAAAGCAACACTAAAAGAAATGAAGCAACTACTTTTTGAAACGAGTGTTATATCGGCATATATTAAACGCAAAGTGAATTTAATTTTGACAGACCAAACAGAAAAATGCATATCAACTGATGAAATGCATAGGGCATTTTTAGAAATATTTGAAATACTTAAATTTTACGAAAGAAAATGCACAATAAATATAATTAATAATTTTGATATGAGCCTTAATGTGGCGATACTTTGCTACGACTTATTTCAAAAAGTACTTGAGAAATCACTATATAAATTTAATATACTATACATCACTTTTGATGAAAATAAAAAAGAAACCCTTTTTACTATTACTATTGAAAGTGATAAAGAAATTAATTTTGATGATTTAATGTTTTTTGAAATGAAAAAATTGAATTCGCTAAAAGGGAAGTTAAAACTCGTTAGAGAATTTGATAGCTATTATTTTTCACTTACCATACCAAAGTAAAAAAAAGAAAGGAGATAATTTTGACTTTTACATCATTAACAATAGACATACAAGCATATACCTCAACTATAGTTTTTATAGGATTTATAATAACAACTTTAGCACTTATAATAAATATCATAGCAAAAAAAAACAAAAAGTTGATTTTAGCCATCTCCTTATTACTTTTTGTAATTATAATAGATTTATCGAGTTTAATAGATGCCATAAACTTTTCAAGAGGGGATAGAGAGTTTCCTTTATCTAAATTAAGCCAAAGTATACTTACTATCCCTTATCAATTTCAAATAATTTTAGGAATATGTGCGGTGATAATTGCAATATATAGCATATATGTAGTGTACAAAGCTGACAAGGATAATATAAATGATTTTTCAATAAAAGAAGCACTTGAAAGTTTGCCAACTGGTATTGCATTTATATCAAATAATAATACAATTTATCTTTCTAATAAGATTATGCATTATTTATATAAAGAGCTTATAGGCAAAAATTTAGTTAGTGGCGTTGATATTTTAGAAGAATTAAAAAAGCTAGAAAATTCTAATAGCTGTGTAACTAATGGCGATAATCCTGTTTTTATTTTAAAAGATGGAACGATATGGCAGTTCACTAAAACTCTTAGAGAGTGGTATACAAATAACTACATAGAAATTAAAGCAACAGATATAACTGAATTTTATAATCTTCAAGAGAACACTAAAAAAGTTAATGAAGTATTGAAATTAAGACAAGAAAGACTAAAAGAACTTACACAAAAAATTGAAAAAACCACCGAAGAAGAAATAGCGGTTAATATGAAAGTGGACTTTCACGATAATTTTGGAAATCTACTCACACTAACTAAAGAGATACTAAGAGAAACGCCAAAAAGCGATAGAATAGAAGTTATCACAGGATATTTTACAGAGCTTTCTGATATTATAACTAAGCTCGCTAGCGATAATAAAGAGAGTTTATCGCTTGAAAAAATACAAATATTTGGAGAAAATCTTGGTTGCGATATTATAATAAATGGAGATTTGCCATCAGACGATGAAATGAAAACCACGATATTACTTTGCATAAATGAATCTTTAAAAAATGCATACTGTCACGCAGGTGCTAGAAAACTTACTGTTGATATTACGCAAACTATAAAAACAGTTGATGTAGAAATACATAATGAAACAAAAGAGAAGTTAGTTAAAATTACTGAAGGCGGAGGTCTTAAAGGGCTTCGACAAAGAATTGAAAACTTAGGCGGTAAATTTAATATAAACGCTGAAAATGGAGTGAGAATGAAAATCACGCTAGATAAAGCTAATATAATGGAGGAAAATTAATGTATAATGTGATGATTGTAGACGACCAACAAGGCTCACAAAGACTTATGAAATATGCAATTTTACTCGGTAATGGAAGATATAACTTAACAAAATCTTTAACCGATGCAGATTTAGTGTTAAACGCTATAAAATTTGAAACTCCTGATTTAATTTTGCTTGATATATACACAAATGGCAAAGAAAACGGGATTGAAGTTGCTAGAGAAGTTAAAAAATTATACCCTAAAATAAAGATAATAATTTTAACATACCTACTACAAAAAAAGCATATTGAACAGGCAAAAGAAATCGGCTGTGAGGGGTTTTGGTATAAAGACCATGCAGATATTGATTTAATTGAAGTTATGGATAATGTGATGAATGGGCTTATACACTACCCACAGTCACAACCTGTTGTTACAATAGGAATGGCAAAAATCACCGACTTTACAGCAAAAGAGCGACAAATTTTGCAAGGAAAGATAAACGGATTATCAACCGAGGATATTTGCAAAAACTTAGGTATTAAATCAACAACACTACGCACTCATATAAACAATATAATGAATAAAACAGGATATTCAAGCTTTGTACAGCTTGTTGCAGACGTAGTTGATAAGAAATTTATCATTATGGCTGAAAAATAACAAAAAATAACTAAAAAGTTAATAAGCGTCCACCCGATAAAAAATGAAAAAATTTTATCGGGTGGACGTTTTGACGATGCTTTTTTTGCTAAATTTTGGTATCATAAGAAAAATACAATAAAATATTGAAAAAAATCGAAATTTACGAAAAAATCAGCAAAGTTACTAAGGGGTGTTTTTCTAGGGAGGTGAAACTATGAAAACCGTAGTAGCATATATCCAAAACAGACTTTTATCATCGGGATTAAAGCATGCAATCGTATTTAGTGATCCTAAATCGACAGTGACTCTTGCACCGATGGCTCAAAGCAGTGTTGATATCTGTTGGGGTGAAAAACCCGATATTTTCATTGCCGAGGTGAGGGATACTTCGCCTTTATCCATTGAAGAATGGTTTGTGAGAATAGAGCAAATAAAAGAAGTGGTGCCAGAATGCAAGATTTTCTTTATAGTTGATGAAGAGAATTGGCCAAAGTCTGCAGAGCAGGCAAAAGAGGCACTAAAAGATAAGAAGATAGATATGTTCTTTTACAGCACCTCAGGTCTTGACTATCTTGCGGATACAATCAATAGTTTATAGCTGATGATGTTTAGTGCATTACAATGTTGCTTAGATTAAAAAATGTATGAGATTTAATTAAATTTTAAGGAGGAAAACCCTTGATGAAAAAGCGAATTTTAGCTTTAGGACTAGCATTAGCTATGATATTTCAAGTATCTCCAATATCAGCTTTTGCAGTTACACAAGAAAACAAGCCGAGCGATACTAAAATGATAACATCTTTTGAATTAGAAGAAGATGTTGAAAATCAAATTATTTTTGTTGGCAGTAAAGAAACACCAAGCCTACCAGAAGAAATAACAGCAAATTTAACTACAACTACTTGGAAAGAAGAAATAATCTCTTCAAGTAGCGAAGAAAGCACATCTAGCGAAAATTCATCTAGCGAAAATTCATCTAGTGAAAATTCATCTAGTGA
>CAYJGG010000010.1:0-19415 GCA_964369915.1 uncultured Oscillospiraceae bacterium
CGTAGTGATCAAGCATTTGATTATATTCAGCTTCACTTAAAAGTTGTTTTTCTTCTAATGCTGTAAAGCCTTTATCAGTAACGATATATGAAGAAAAATAAATAACTTTTTCTAAAGCTTTTGGAGTAACATCTAAGATAAGACCAATTCTTGAAGGAACAGCTTTTAAATACCAGATATGAGAAACTGGCGCAGCTAGCTGAATGTGTCCCATTCTTTCCCTTCTAACTTTTGCTCTTGTAGATTCAACTCCACACTTATCACAAATTTGACCTTTGTGACGGTTTTTATTTAGTTTACCACAGTTACATTCCCAGTCTTTAATTGGTCCAAATATTTTTTCACAGAATAGACCATCTCTTTCTGGTTTTAATGTACGGTAATTTATAGTTTCCGGTTTTGTAACCTCACCGTATGACCAGCTTGATATCTGGTCAGGTGAAGCAAGACCGATTTTGATAGAATCAAAAGTATTTCGTGCCATATAGTAAAGCTCCTTTTCTAAAATAAAATTTTATTGCTGATTAATAGATTAGATACCATCTTCTTCATCTATTTCATCATCTAAAGCCTCAAAGTCGCTTTCAAACCCTAGGTTTTCTAGTGAAAAATCCTCATCTGGATTATCACTCACTGAATAACCATCGAAATCGCCTTCTTGTTCTACTAATTCAGAAGCAAGCTCAGTTGCGATTTCTGTTTCGATATCGCCTCTTGCATCGTCTTCATCATAAGTTTGTTTTAAATCGATTTCATCCCCTTGAGCATCTATAACTTTTACATCTAGTGCTAGAGATTGCATTTCTTTTATAAGAACTCTGAATGATTCAGGTATGCCTGGTTTTGGAATTTCTTGACCTTTAAATATAGCTTCATATGTTTTAACACGCCCTACCATATCATCAGATTTAACTGTTAATATTTCTTGTAGAGTATATGCAGCACCATAAGCTTCAAGAGCCCAAACCTCCATCTCACCAAATCTTTGTCCACCAAACTGAGCTTTACCACCCAGAGGTTGCTGAGTAACAAGTGAGTATGGACCGATTGAACGAGCATGGATTTTATCATCAACAAGGTGATGAAGTTTTAGGAAGTATTTGTAACCAACTGTTACAGGGTTATCAAATTTATCGCCTGTTCTTCCATCATAAAGTTGAACTTTACCTGATTCTGGAAGGCCAGCTTCTTTTAATAAATCTGTGATATCAGTTTCTTTAGCGCCATCAAAAACAGGAGTCATAACTTTAAATCCTAGAGCTTTTGCAGCATATCCTAAATGAACTTCTAACACCTGACCGATGTTCATACGAGAAGGAACACCTAGTGGGTTTAATACTAAATCAAGTGGCGTACCGTCTTCTAAGAAAGGCATATCTTCTTGAGGAAGAATTCTTGAAACAACACCCTTATTACCATGACGTCCGGCCATTTTATCTCCGACAGAGATTTTTCTTTTTTGAGCTATATAAACTCTAACTACTTCTAAAACACCTGGTTTTATTTCGTCTGAGTTTTCTGGAGTAAACACTTTAACATCAACGATTGTTCCGTATTCACCGTGAGGTACTTTTAAAGAAGTATCTCTTACATCTCCAGCTTTTTCGCCGAAAATTGCACGAAGAAGTTTTTCTTCTGGAGAAAGCTCTGTTTCACCTTTTGGTGTAACTTTACCAACTAGAATATCACCACTTGAAACTTCAGCACCAATTCTTATAATACCTCTAGCATCAAGATTTTTAAGAGCATCATCACCAACGTTTGGAACTTCTCTTGTGATTTCTTCTGGCCCTAGTTTTGTTTCTCTAGCTTCAATTTCATATTCTTCAATATGAAGTGAAGTGAATACATCATCAGAAACTACTTTTTCATTAATTAAAATAGCATCTTCATAGTTGTATCCTTCCCAAGTCATGTATCCAACTAAAACGTTTTTACCTAGTGAGATTTCACCGCCGTCAGTTGAAGGACCATCAGCTATAACTTGACCTTTTTTAACTACATCACCAGCTACAACAATTGGTCTTTGGTTTATACAAGTACCTTGGTTTGAACGCATAAATTTAATTACATCATATTCATCAGTTGTTGTGTTTCCTGTTTTAATAATAATTTTATCAGAAGAAACAGATTGAACAACACCATCATTTTTAGCTATTACAACAACGCCTGAGTCGTAACCAACTTTATATTCCATACCAGTAGCAACAATTGGTGCTTGTGGACGAAGTAGTGGTACTGCTTGACGTTGCATGTTTGAGCCCATTAGAGCACGGTTTGCGTCATCGTTTTCTAAGAATGGAATCATAGAAGTGGCAACAGATACAACCATTTTTGGAGAAACGTCCATGAAATCAACTTTATTTCTTTCAGTTTCTAATATTAAATCTCTATATCTTGCATTAACACGCTCACGAACAAATCTTCTGTTTTCATCTAATTCTTCATTTGCTTGAGCAACGATATATCTATCTTCTACATCTGCTGTCATATAAACAACTTCGCTTGTAACTTCGCCAGTTTCTTTATTAACTTTTCTATATGGAGCTTCGATAAAGCCATATTTATTTATTCTTGAGAATGTAGCAAGGTATGAGATAAGACCGATGTTTGGTCCCTCTGGAGTTTCGATAGGACACATTCTACCATAGTGAGAATAGTGAACGTCACGAACTTCAAAGCCTGCTCTATCTCTTGAAAGACCACCAGGGCCTAAAGCTGATAGACGACGTTTATTTGTTAGTTCAGCAAGTGGGTTTGTTTGGTCCATAAATTGTGATAGTGCACTTGAGCCAAAGAATTCTTTCATAATCGCAACCACTGGCTTAATATTAATTAAGCTTTCAGGAGTGATTGATTCTCTTTCTTGCTGGTCCATTCTTTCTTTAATTGTTCTTTCCATACGGATAATACCTGTACGGAATTGAGCTTGTAATAATTCGCCAACACTTCTAATACGACGGTTTCCTAAATGGTCGATATCATCAAAGTTGCCAACATCATTAGCAAGTCCTAAAATATAGCTTACTGTTGCAAAAATATCATCAACAGTAATATGTTTTGGAATTAATCTTTCGCGATTTTCAATCATTAATTCTTTTAATTTTTCATTATCGCCAGAAGCAGTATCCATAAGCTCTTTTAATACAGCAAATGAAACTTTTTCATTAATTCCTTCTTCGTATAAATCAATTCCAGTGATTTTTGCTGAATCAACCATACCATTTGAAATAACTTTAAACTCTTTATCATTTGATAAAACGCTCATTATTGCAACGCCGTTATCTTCGATAGTTTGTGCTAGTTCTTCATTTATTTTTTGTCCTTTTTCGCAAAGTACTTCACCAGTTAATGGTGAAACAACCATTTCAGCAGCAACAGTGTCAATTAAGCGAGAGAACATTGAAAGTTTTTTATTAAATTTATATCTACCAAAACGAGATAAGTCATATCTTCTTGCATCAAAGAATAAGTTATTGATATGAGTTTGGCTGTTTTCAACTGTTGGTGGCTCACCTGGACGAAGTTTTCTATATGTTTCTAGTAAACCTTCTTCTTGGTTAGTAGTTGTATCTTTTAATAATGTAGCTTCGATGATTTCATCATCACCAAACATTTCTCTAATAGCTTCATTACTTGATAAACCTAAAACTCTTAAAAGAGTTGTTATAGGAAGTTTTCTGTTTTTATCAATTCTTACATAGAAGATATCATTAATGTCTGTTTCATATTCAAGCCAAGCACCACGGTTTGGGATAACTGTACCTGAATACAGTCTTTTACCTGTTTTATCATGGTCTAATTTAAAATAAGAACCTGGTGAACGGATAAGCTGAGAAACTATAACTCTTTCAGCACCATTAATAATAAAAGTACCGCTTTCTGTCATTTTAGGGAAATCACCCATAAATTTTTCTTGTTCTTTGATTTCGCCTGTTTCTTTATTTAGTAAACGAATAGTAACTTTTAGAGGTGCTGCATATGTTACATCTCTTTCTTTACATTCTTTTACTGTGTATTTTGTTTTATCTTCAAAGCGATAGTCCACAAATTCTAAAGCTAGAGTTCCTGTGTGGTCTTCAACAGCGCCGATATCTCTAAATACCTCTTTAATCCCCTCATCTAAAAACCATTGGAATGATGATTTTTGCACTTCAATTAAGTTTGGCATTTCTAAAACTTCATTGATTTTTGCAAAGTTCATTCTTTCGGTTAGCCCAAGCATGGTAGGTTTAATATTTGCCATTTAATCTCATCTCCTTTTTATATTACTAGTATAAAACAACATCATAAGATAATTGAAAAATTGTTAAAAATTATACACAGAATTACTGTATAACATTTAATAATTTTCCATTTATAAGGGACACTTTGTCTACTTTTTTACCCTTACATCTCCTTTACTAGCTTAAAAAATCACACAAAATTACTGTTATTTTTATAAACTGCAAAGAAAAATCATCATTACAAATATTATTTTTTGTCAATTAAGCTAAACTTTTGTCGATAATTTTGTAAAAATTTATCTAATTTTAACGAATTTTCCTGTTAAAATTCCAAAATAAGCCTAATAATCCATTATGGTACAGTTTACAATTATACCAAACAAATTGCAATATGTCAATGGTATATTATTAATAGATTAAAAAAGTTCTTGACTTTGCATTTAATTGTGTATTTATACATTTTTTATTTTATATTTTCTCACTATGAATAAAAAAAATATTTGTCAATACATTAAATAAAAAAGAGTGTTCATAAATGAACACTCTTTTAAATATGTAGTATTTATTTTAATAGATTTTCAAATCACAATGCTTACATTTTTCTGGCAGATGAAGAATTCTAGGCTTTAAAGGATTTCTTAGCAGTTTTTTACACCCGGGACATCTTAAAACATAAAATTCAAAATATATAATTTCTGCAATAAATATTATAATCAAAGCATACATAATAAATTCACTTTTAAAAACTCCTAAGATTGGTAATAGTAACACCATTAATATTTGAAAATATATATGATTTCTACATTTTATTTTTAAGTCTTCAATCTCTTTTTCAAACATAAATTTCACCTTATGTAAATTAACTTTAATATTAAAATCAGGGATTATATTAATTTATCAAACGTTAATTCTTTTAATCTTTTATTAGTTTCTTTACTTATATTTGCAAATTCCTTTTGCAGACGGCAAATTCCTGGCCTATTACTTGAGCAATTATATGAGCCGTCTTCACATTTGAAGATTTTTGATTCCCCTTGCGTTGTTGTCATAACATCTAAAAGGCTAATATCTTTTATATCTTTTGCAAGTTCGTATCCACCCTTAGTGCCTTTATAAGATTTCACTATCCCACTAAGCACTAATTTATGGAGTATTTTAAGAGAAAACCTAAGCGTTACCCCTGTTTCTTCGCTTATAGTTTTTGCATCTTTTCTTTTTTCGGCAGCAGCTAGAGAATAAACTATTCTTGCTGCATAATCAGTTTCTTGAGTTATATACATAATGAGAAATCTCCTTTTGCTTTGTATTAACTAGCTATATTTTAAAAGTCATCCTTTTAGTTTAAAAAGTCTTTTAATTTTTTGTTTCTACTTGGATGTCTTAGTTTTCTTAAAGCCTTAGCTTCAATTTGTCTAATTCTTTCACGAGTAACATTAAATTCTTTACCAACTTCTTCAAGCGTTCTACTTCTTCCACCTTCAATACCAAAACGAAGTGCTAAAACTTTAGCTTCTCTTGGAGTAAGTGTAGATAAAACTTCGCTTAATTGTTCTCTTAATAATGTGTGAGTTGCAGCTTCTTCTGGAATAGGAGCATCGTAATCTGGAATAAAATCACCTAAACTTGAATCTTCTTCTTCACCAATAGGACTTTCAAGGCTGATTGGCTCTTGAGCTACTTTTAATATTTCACGAACTTTATCTTGAGGCATACCTAGCTCTAAAGATAAATCTTCAACAGAGGCTTCTTGTCCGTTTTTATGGAGTAGTTGAGATTGCACTTTTTTAACTTTATTAATCGTTTCCACCATATGCACTGGAATACGAATTGTTCTAGCTTGATCGGCAATAGCTCTAGTTATAGCTTGTCTAATCCACCAAGTAGCATAAGTTGAGAATTTAAAACCTTTAGTGTGGTCAAATTTTTCAACAGCTTTAATAAGCCCTAAATTTCCTTCTTGAATTAAATCAAGAAATAGCATACCACGGCCAACATATCTTTTAGCAATAGAAACAACTAAACGAAGATTTGCCTCAGCTAGCTTTTTCTTTGCTCTTTCGCTGCCTTCTAGTATTTTTTCTGCTAACTCAACTTCTTCTTCTAAAGTTAATAAAGGAAAAGAGCCGATTTCTTTTAAATAAACTTTAACAGGATCGTCTATGCTAACGCCTTCTGCTGAAAGAACTTTTTCAAATTTTTCAACGTTTTTATCTGTTAAAACTTCTTCTTCTTCATCTCCAACGTCAACAATTTCAATGTTTGCTGTTTCGATTAATTCATAAATTTTATCAACTTGGTCTATATCATCAGTAACATCTTCAAAAAAATTACCGATTTCCTTTGTTGTGATTTTACCATTTTTTCTTCCAAGTTCAAGCAATTCTTGAACGGTTGTAATTTTCTTTTCTTTTTCTTTAATACTCATAATATTCTCCTGTTACTTCTTTTTCTCTTTTAATTCTTTTAACCTTAATGCTAATTCTTCTGGGGTTTTTTCTTTTAATTCGCTAGCAATAAGCTTCGTTGTTAGTAGGCTGTTTATATAATGTTCTAAATCATTTTTTGATACTATTATATCCTGATTTTTCGCCATTATTTGTGATAACACGTTTTTGGAATTTTCTGATAGATTATTATATAAATCAATAAACTCCACATGCTTATTATTTTCAATTAAAATCTTTAATACTGAAAATATTTCTCTTAAATCACTATCTGTAAAATCGTTTACTGTGATTTTTTCTTTTGCAAAATCTAAAAATGCATTATTATAAACTAAACTGTAAATAATTTGCATTTGCGCAAACACTTTTGGCAAACTATTACCTTTTTGCTTTAAATCAACTTTGATATTAGCAGCATTTCCTTCTTTTAATATCTTTTGACTTTTTTCATATCTATCTTTTTTATAATACTGAGTTTTATTATGTTCAATTTGCTTTTTTATTGAATCTTTATCCGTTCCAGTTTCTCTACTTAATCTAGCAGCATAAACATCTTGTTCTATTGGATTTCTAAGTTTTGCTAGAATTTTAGTTGATTCTGTTAGATATTTTACAAGTTCATCTGATTTTTTTATATCATATTTATTTTTTAATTTTAATAATTCAAAATCAAGTGCAGTGTTTGCGCCTTCTATTAAAGCCTCAAACCTTTGAACTCCAAAGTTTTTAATAAATTCGTCTGGATCTTTTGCCCCTTCAAATTCTAAAACTTGAATATCTATTTCTTCTTTAGAAAATAAATCTATTGCTTTTTTTGTTGCCTTTTGGCCTGCTTCGTCTGAATCGTAAGCTATAATAACTTTTTTAGTATATGTAGCTACTAATTTTGCTTGTTGTGGCGTTAATGCAGTTCCTAGCGTTGCCACTGCATTATCAAATCCGGCTTGATGTAAGGCGATAACATCCATATACCCTTCTGCTAAAATAATACCTTCTCTTTTTGATTTTCTAGCTATATTTAAAGCGAATAAATTGTTACTCTTTTTAAAAACAGGTGTATCACCACTATTTAAATATTTCGGACCACCGTCGCCTAAAATTCTGCCACCAAACGCGATAACATTCCCTCTTAAATCAATAATTGGAAACATAACTCTTGCACGAAAAGCATCGTATATATTGCCTTTTGATGATTTTAAACCTAAATAAGCATTTACAATTTCATCCTCTTTATATCCTTTTGATTTTAATAAATCAATTAAAGCGCTCCAATTATCTCTGCTGTATCCTATGCCAAAATTAACTATTGTTTTATCGCTTAAAGCTCTTTTTCTTAAATAACTTCTAGTTTTTAATCCTTCATCAGAATTTAGATTTTCATAAAAAAACTTAGCTGCTATTTTATTCATTTCATATATTCTTGATTTTATTTTTGATGTATTATCATCTTCATCAGGGAGCATCATCCCACATTTTGAAGCTAGGAATTTTATAGCTTCAATATAAGATAAACCTTCTGTTTCTTTTGTAAAATTAATTGCATCTCCGCCAGCGCCACAGCCAAAACAATAATAACTTTGTGTTTCTGGGTAAACGCAAAACGACGGCGTTCTTTCTGAATGAAATGGACAAAGACCTTTATATATCCTACCATTTCTTTTTAAAACAACTTTAGAAGAAATAACATCATAAATATCATTTCTTGCAACTAATTCTTGTATATAATGTGCTGGTATTGCCATATTTATGATTTTCCTTTCTAAAAGTTTATTTTATATGCCACGATTTTGGAATAAATATTTCATGAAATACATTTGATGCCATATCATCGCTCATTCCTTGAATGTAATCAGTAACTGCTGTGTCTATTCCATCAGTTTCGATTATTTTTTTATATTTTGGTGGCAGTGAATCAACATTGCCTTTAAAATGTATGTATAGATTTGTAATTAATTTATCAACTTTAACTTCCTCTGTTTTAGCCGCTGATTCTATATAAACTCTATCAAACATAAACTGTCTTAGTTTTAAAAACATAGCGTTTATCTCATTATCCATTTTTATAGTATCGCTGCTATTATTAATCATCGAAGTTACTAAAGTTGTTATTCTTTCGCTCTTTGAATATCCTAAAACATCTGTTATATCCTTTGGCAAATCGCTTTCTTTTAAAATCCCCGCTGTTATAGCGTCTTCTATATCATGATTAATATAAGCTATTCTATCGGCAGTTTTAACTATCATTCCTTCTTGAGTTATTGGATTGATTGCTCCAGTGTGAGTTTTTATTCCATCTATAACTTCATAAGTTAAATTAAGGCCATTTAAATTTCTTTCTAAAACTTCTACAACTCTTGCACTTTGGATATTATGATGAAATCCTTTTGGATTTAATTTATTTAAAACTCTCTCGCCTGCATGCCCAAACGGAGTGTGTCCTAAATCATGGCCAAGTCCTATTGCCTCTGCTAAATCTTCATTTAATCTTAATGCCCTTGCAATAGTTCTTGCAATCTGTGTAACTTCTAGTGTGTGGGTTAATCTTGTTCTGTAATGATCGCCCATTGGAGAAATAAAAACCTGTGTTTTTTGCTTTAATCTTCTAAAGCTATTGCAATGAATTATTTTATCTCTATCTCTTTGATAGCATGTTCTTATATCACACTCAGTTTCTAATTTTTTTCTTCCTTTTGTATTTTTGGATAGCTGAGCATACTTTGAAAAATTTGCTTTTTCAATATCCATAGTTACCATTCTTGGGTTATTCATATATTTCGCCTCCCCTCTTTTGGATAAATTTGCCTATTTAAACTATATAAACAGCAAAATTTCCCTCTTAGTATATAATATACTAGATTAGTATTTAAAAAACCTTTAATTATTTTAAAAAATGTCAAAAATTTCTTTTTTAAATGTTGCAGGAGTGCCTTTTGTTAATATTTCTATGTCTTTAAGTAGTTCTATTGCTTCACCTTTTAAAGTTCTAAAATCTATATTTATATTATTTGTAAACTGTGTATCTAAAATTTTTGCATTATGTTTTTCAAATAAAACTTTTAATCTATCAAATAATGAATAATCTATTTCAATAAAATAATCATTGCATAAATTATAATTTAGAATTTCAGCTGTATTAACTGCTTCTTTTGCTGCATTTGTATATGCTCTAACTAAACCGCCAGTGCCAAGCAGCGTTCCGCCAAAATACCTAGTTACAATTATTATGACGTCTTCTAAATTTTCATGCCTAATAACTTCTAATATTGGCATGCCTGCAGTTTTTGCCGGCTCACCATCATCACTTTGCCTTTGAATATTTTCTTCTTTTATTATATAAGCAAAACAATTATGATTTGCATCATAGTATTTTTTACGAATTACATCTAAAAAATCTTTTGCCTCTTTTTCTGTTTTAACATGAGCGATATTTGCTATAAATTCACTCTTTTTTTCATGAATTGCCACTGTAGATTTATCTTTAATTGTTTTGTAAATCATAATTATTAGCTCCTTTTAAGGTTTTGCGTGTTTTACCACGCAATTTAAGTGGCAAACTTTCGATTATCCTTCATTGAGAAAGCCAAAGAACTCAATAGTTTGAAAACTTGTTTTCAAACTTATTAGCTCCTTTTAGGGCTTTGCCTGCCATATTAAAAATAATTATAAAAAAATGCAAAAAATAGGCCGGTATATACACCGGCCGTAGTTTTTTTAAATAATTATTCTTGAATGTTGAATCTCTTTTTGAATCTATCAACACGTCCACCTGCATCAACAAGTTTTTGTTTACCTGTAAAGAATGGGTGACATTTTGAACAAACATCAATGCTTATTTTTTCTTTTGTTGAACGAGTGTTAATCTCATTACCACATGCGCATTTGATTTTTGCTTCTACATAATTTGGGTGTATGCCTTCTCTCATTATAATCTCCTTCCGATAAGAGTTTCCGTCCCTTATCTATTTTATTACCGTATTATATTATCACAAATTCTAAGAAAAATCAAGAGTTTTCTTAAATTAAATTGTGAACTTTACTTTAAAATATTGGCAATATCCACATCAATTTCATTTTTAACAGATTTTGCCATATCTTCATTTTCTCCTTTTATTGAGAAATAAACCTTGATTTTTGGCTCTGTTCCTGATGGGCGAATTATAATTTGATTACCTTCTTTTGTATAGTAAGTTAAAATATTTGATTGTGGAAGATTAATTTTTTGAGCTACCTTAGTGTTTAAATCTGTTTTTATCAGCTCTTTATAATCTTCAAAAGCAACTATTTCATATCCACCAATTGTTTTTAAAGGCTCTTTTCGTAAATTAGCCATAATATCTTTCATTTTATCCATGCCAGCTAATCCTTCAAATTCATAAGCATCAACTGTGTTTAGATAGTAGCCGAATTTTTTATAAATTCCGTTTAATACTTCAATTATAGATGTGCCTTTATAAACATAGTAAGCTGCCATTTCAGCTATAAGTAGTGTAGCTACAACTGCATCTTTATCTCTAACTGCTGTTCCAACTAAATAGCCATAACTTTCTTCAAAGCCTAAAACAAATCTATCTTCTTCGCCTTTAGCTTCTAAATTTAATATAGTTTCGCCTATATATTTAAATCCAGTTAAAACATTAATAGTTTCTATTCCATGGCTTTTAGCCACTTCATCAGCTAAAGAAGATGTCACTATTGATTTTACCATAATTGGATTTTTTGGCATTGTTTTATTTTCGTTTTTAATTTTAGCTATATAATCAATTAACAATATACCAACTTGATTTCCTGAAAGCATAGTGTATTTATCGCCATCTTTTAAAGCAATACCAACTCTATCAGCATCTGGATCTGTTGCAATTAAGATATCTGCGCTTTCCTTTTTTAATAAATCAAGACCGAGTTGCATAGCCTCTTTTATTTCAGGGTTTGGATATGAGCAAGTTGGGAAGTTTCCATCTGGTAATTCTTGCTCTTTAACCATTATTATATCTTTTAGCCCTGCCATATTTAAAACTTTTCTAACTGGGATATTTCCTGCACCATTAAAAGGAGTATAAACCATTTTTAAGTTTGTTTTAGTGAAAATATCTTTATTTAGCATTTGTGATAAGCACCAATTATAGTATTTATCTTCAACTTCTTTTGAAATATATTCAACTAAGTTTTCGCTAACTGCTTTATCTAAATTTATTCTTTTAATATCATTAAATATATCAAGACTATTTATTTCACTTAAAACTGCATTAGCGTTTGTTTCAGTCATTTGGCAGCCATCATCGCCATAAACTTTATATCCATTGTATTTTGCAGGATTATGACTTGCTGTAACCATTATACCAGCTGTGCATTTATATTCTCTTGTTGCAAAAGAAAGCATTGGAACAGGACGAAGTTCGTTGTAAATATAAACTTTTATTCCATTTCCAGCTAAAACTTCCGCTGCTATTTTTGAAAATACATCGCTTTTAATTCTTGAATCATAAGCAATCGCAACAGATGGGTTTTTATTTTCTTTATTTAAAAAATTTGCAAGCCCTTGAGTTGCTTTTGCAACTGTATGTTCGTTCATTCTATTAGTTCCAGCGCCTAAAACTCCACGAAGTCCTGCTGTTCCAAAAGAAAGGTTTAATAAAAATCTATCTTTTATTTCATCATCATTTTTTTTAATAGTTTCTAATTCATTTAATAAATCGTTTTCCTTAACATTTTCTAGCCATCTTTTATATTCGTTTGTATACATTCGCATGACCTCCACATTTCAAATTTATTTATTTATAGTTCACCATTTTAGAATACCATATTTTTTAGTATATCGCAAGAAAAAACCGCCATATACTTGAAAATAAATTAATATATGATATTATTATATATATTAGTTATTATAAAATATTGTAATATTTAAGGATAAAAATTATGCTAAGTACAGTTTACACTTTTGGCGTTGTTGGTATTTCTGGGTACAAGATTTTTTCAGAAGTTCATATTTCTGGTGGTCTTCCTAGCTTTGATATCGTAGGACTTCCTGATTCTGCTGTAAAAGAAGCTAAAGACAGGGTCCGCAGTGCCATAAAAAACAATGGATACACATATCCTTCTTCAAGAATAACAGTAAATCTTGCTCCTGCTGATATTAAAAAAGTGGGAGCTAGTTATGATTTACCTGTTTTACTTAGTATTCTTAGTGCAAATAAGCAAATCCCAAAAATAAAAGATGACTATGCTTTTGTCGGCGAATTATCATTAAATGGTGAAGTTCGCAGCGTTAAAGGTGCACTTTCTATGGCAATAGCAGCCAAAGAATCTGGCTTTAAAGCAATATTCCTTCCTTTAGAAAACGCAAATGAGGCGAGTGTTGTTGAGGGAATTTCGGTTTATGGAATAAGTGATATTAATCAGTTAATTTCATTTTTAAAATCAGAAATCACGCTCACACCACATATCTATGAAAACTTAGAAGATGAATACACAGAATATTTAGATTTTAAAGATGTTAAAGGTCAGTTTGAAGCAAAGCGTGCCCTTGAAATTGCCGCTGCTGGTGGACATAATATTTTAATGAGTGGGCCTCCTGGCTCTGGTAAAAGTATGCTTGCAAAACGTCTGCCTTCTATAATGCCTCCTATGCATATAGAAGAATCTATCGAAACCACTAAAATTTATTCTATCTGCGGACTAATTAAAGAAAATGGTGGACTTATAAAAACTCGTCCTTTCAGAAACCCACATCACACCGTTTCAGCAGCCGCTTTAACTGGTGGTGGAAGAAATGCTACCCCTGGAGAAATTTCGCTTGCTAATAATGGAGTTTTATTTTTAGATGAATTTCCTGAATTTCGCAGAGATAGCCTTGAAAGTTTAAGAGCGCCTTTAGAAGATAAAAAAGTTAGTATATCAAGGATTAACTATTCGCAAACTTTTCCTAGCAGAATAATGCTAGTTGCCGCAATGAACCCTTGCCCTTGCGGATATTATGGCCACGAAACTAAGCCTTGTATTTGCTCTATAACAAAAAGAGAAGCATATCAAGGAAAAATCAGCGGCCCACTGCTTGATAGAATTGATATACACATAACTCTTGAAAGCACTCAATATGAAGATTTAGCTTCTGATAATTTAAATATTGAAAGTTCAAGCGATGTTTTAAAAAGAGTGTTATCTGCTAGAAAATTGCAAGAAAAAAGATTTAGTAATACTAATATTTTGACAAATAGCGATATACCACCAAAATATATGCAAGAGTTTTGTAAAACAACTGATTCAGCAAAAGAAGTTTTAAAAAAAGCTTTTGAAACTCTTTCTCTTTCAGGAAGAAGCTATGATAAAATACTAAAAGTTGCAAGGACTATTGCAGATTTAGAGAATAGCGATTTAATTGATAATTTTCATATACTAGAAGCTATTCAATACAGAAATAATTAAAAGAAAGATTTAAAATTAATTTATGAAAAAATTTGATATAAACAAAACTTGGCTATATATAATCATAGTTTTAATAACTGTATTTCGATTATTTTTAGCATCAACACAATACGTAACCGTAACTCCACCACTTGCACCTTTAGATGATCATTTTATGTTTACATCTGCTGTTAATATCGTGAATGGAGATTGGTTTGGAGAATATAATTTTCTAACACTTTCAAAGCATAACTTTTTCTCTATTTGGCTTGCTTTTTTGCATATTTTAAATATTCCATATTTAGTTGGTAATGCTTTATTATATGCTGTTAGCTGTATTGTAATGCTTATGGCTGTTAGCAATGTTTTAAAAAGTAATATATTAAAAGCTTTATTATACGCAGCTCTTTTATACAACCCTGCAATGTGGGCAAATTATGCAACTAGAATTTATAGAGATGCTATTTTCCCTAGCTTATGCTTAATGTTTTTTGCTGGTGTTATAGGAATTGGTCTTCGCTATAAAGAGCCATTAAAACAAAAACTTTTTTACCTTTTATTAATCGGATTTAGTTATGGTGCTATTTACCTTTCTCGTGAAGATGGAATATGGATAATGCCATTTTATATTGTTGCATTAATTATAATTTTTATTGTTAGTTTAAGAGAAGGACAATCAAATCCTTTTAAAAATTTAATTATTAATATTCTTCCTATGGGAATTTCTTTAGCAATTATTCTTTTATACTCTTATCAAAACTATCTTCATTACGATAGATTTATTGTAAGTGATTTTACAAGTAGCGAATTTGAAAAGGCTTATGGCTCTCTTGCAAGTATCGAGCACGAAGAATGGCATCCTTTAATCGCTGTTCCTGATGATGTAAGATTTAAATTATATGAAGAAGTTCCAAGTTTTAAAGAGCTCGAAGATATAATTGAAAATAAAGACTTTAAAAATGGATATTACAACTATTCAATAGAAGGATTTTCTTCAGGCTCTTTTTATTGGGCATTTAGAAAAGCTGTTGGAGAAGCTGGCTATTATGAAAACACTGCTACTTCCAAAGAATACTATGAAAGAGTTTATAATGAAGTTGTTTTAGCTATTGATGAAGGACGTTTAGATAGTAATTCACTCCACTCAGGCCTTACACCTCCTATAAAAGCTGAATATATCCTGCCTGTTATTAATGAAGCTTTTTTAGGAATGAAAACTGTTATCTTATTTGAACAAACAAGCCCTTTATCGAGTGCTGCTGTTGGTCTTCCTGAAGAAATAAAAGAAGTTGAAGATTTTATTCATCAACAAGGCGCAACTATTTTAAGAGCAAACACCACTATACCTTATCTTGATCCTATTAGAAGTTTAACTCATAAATTCATGGAAATAATGAATTATTTTTATAAATTCGTGATAACTCCTATGCTTATAATAAGTTTAATTTGGCAAATTTTAAAATGCAAATCTGATAAGAAAAATAGATTTTTTAATAATGATAGTATGCTAAATATTATTTTATTAGGTGTAATATTAATGGCTATTTTAAGAAGTTTTATGATAGCATTTGTAGAAGTTTCATCTTTTAATATTGGAACATATATTATGTATTTATCAACAATTCATCCTTTAATCATTCTCTATTCAGTTTTAGGGTTTTGCAAATTATTAGAAACGAAATTAATGAAAAACTAAAAATAAAAAACGATGTGATTTTTTCACATCGTTTTTATTTTATTTTAAATATTCTTTATCAACATAAACGCTAACACTTCCGCCTTCTGCAAAAAATATAGCACATCCATCATCACCAACAACTATTTCTTCTTTATAATTATTTAAAATATCAACCATTGTTTTTCCAATGAATTTTTCACCTACACACATTTTTTTATATGCAGCATCGCCATCTGTTAAAACAACTGCAAGACCTGAATTTTTATATTTTTCATCGCCTAGTCTTGTAAATCCAATTATCGTTTTATCATCAAGATAATTAATCTGTTCGCCATAGGCTAAATCTTTCCTTACTCTAATTAAATCTTCAAGTTTTTTTCCAATTGGTGCTATACCGCTATATGGTATTCCATATAAATCTCCATAAAACACGCACGGAACACCTTCTTCTCTTAGTAGTATAAGCGAGTATGCATGCAGTTTAAACCAATCATTTACCCAGCTTTCTAATGCTTGTCCTGGCTGTGTGTCATGGTTATCAACTAAGGTAACTGCCCTTTTTGAACGCTCATTAACTAAAGTGCCTTCAAAAATTTTGCTCATATCAAATTTGCCATCACTTCTTGAAGCCTTATGAAAATTATAATGCAGCGGAACATCAAAAAGCATCATTGTATTTGCTGTTTTATCTAAAAAATATGTTAGTGCTGATAAATTAGAGTTCCAGTATTCGCCTACAATAAATAAATCTTTATTAGCATACTTTTTGATTTCTAAATACCACTCTTTTAATTTAGGGAAATTAATATGCTTTACTGCATCTATTCGAAATCCATCAACATTTGTTAAATCTAAATACCATTTACCCCAATTTAAAATTTCATTAAACACTTCATTATTATCTAAATCTAAGTCTGTGCCCATCAAAAAATCATAGTTGCCTTTTTCTATATCAACTTGGTCATCCCATTTTTTATCATCAAATAAATACAATGCTTTTTGATTAGTTTTTACATCAAAATCACAGCCGTCAAAATGCGTGTAGTTCCATTTGAAATTTGAATATTTACCATTTCTAGCTTCAAAATTAAATTTTGTATAAGCTGTAATTTCTCTTTCGCCTAAGAATTTTCCTCTATCATTAATATCATATACTCTCGCTTTAACATTTTCAGTTTCATCTGCGCCAAGCCTATGATTAAAAACAACATCAGCCAAAACATTAAGTTTATTTTTTTGCAAAACTTTTATTGCATTTATATATTCATCTTTTGAGCCATATTTTGTTTTAACTGAGCCTTTTTGATTAAATTCTCCTAAATCATACATATCATAAACGCCATATCCAACTTCATTTACTCCACCTATTCCTTTATAACTAGGAGGTAGCCAAACATCGGTTATTCCAAGATTTATTAAACTTTCAGCTTTATATTCAGCTTCTTTCCAAAGCGATGAATCAGCCGGCAAATACCATTCAAAAAATTGAATTAGTGTGCGATTTTTCATAGATGTAATAATTCCTTTCTTAGAATTTTGTGTATAATAACATATTTTAAATATGAGAAATTAATGCAAATTTTTTGTATTGTAAGTTTTAAAATTAATTTTATCTAATTTTAATAATTAAAAAATTATATCACACCAATTATATTTCTACAATAATTTTTCAACTTTATAAATTTCAACCTTTTGAGTCTTCCCTTTTAAAACTATATCCTCTTCAATTTTACTAAACAGAGCTTTGCCTTCTAACTCTTTGACCATCTCTCCACTAACTAAAATATTATCATATGCATTCGATTCTAATCTTGAGGCTACATTAACAGTATCTCCAATTGCAGTATAGTCCATTCTATTTTCTGAGCCAAAATTCCCAACAACTGCTTGACCGTAATTTATTCCAATACCAATACAAATTCTGTGATTATATTTATTGAAAATTTCTTCTTCTAATTCTTTTGCTTTTTTAAGCATTTCAATGCTAGCTTTAACTGATTTTAATGCACTTTCTTCATCTTCTAAAGGTGCACCCCAAAACGCCATCGCACAGTCGCCCATAAATTTATCTAAAGTTCCACCATATTTAAAGACACACTCGCTCATCATACTTAGATATCTATTTAAAATATTTGAAATTTCAGTTGAAGATAATTTTTCTGATAAAGGTGTAAAACCTCTAATATCGGCAAATAAAACTGCTATTGTTGTAGTTTTTCCGCCTATTTGTGTATTAAATGATTCAGTTTCTAATAGCTTTGAAACTAACTGTGGCGCAACATATCTTTTAAATGCTTTTGTTATTTCGTTTTTTTCTATGCTTGATTTTAAATAATTAAATCCAACAGCAATCACATAGCAAATCATTAAAGCTACTAAAACATAGAAT
This sequence comes from uncultured Oscillospiraceae bacterium, assembly GCA_964369915.1. GTDB lineage: Bacteria > Bacillota > Clostridia > Oscillospirales > Ruminococcaceae > RGIG3102. The sequence continues at coordinate 18,136 of CAYJGG010000010.1, forward strand.
ATTTGAACTACATATCCCAAATTCCACAAACCTAAACAAATTGCCACCCATAAAATACTTATAACAAGCCAAGAAATAGTAAGTTTTACTATTCTTTTTTCATGAAAATAAAATAAAATCATAAATGAAATTATAAATATAGCAAAATCTCTAGCCTCAGTTAATATCTCGATTTTTAAATCATCATTTATCATCGCTGCTATTGCATTCGCTTGATACTCAACGCCAAACATTTTGCTCGCATGGTCTATCGCTGTTAAATATTCATCGTGCATACCAAGAGCATAAGGACCTATTAAAACTATTTTATCTTTAAATAACTCTTTAGATAAATTACCTTCTACTAAATCCACTATTGAATATCCATCATTATATGAGCCTGGGTAAGAAGAAAACGATAAATACCATCTACCTTTTGAGTCGGTTCTTGGAATATTAATTTCTTCCTCGCCTAGAAATTTTAAATACTCATCATATATAACTTGATTAAAAGATGGGTACACACTCCCATCGGGAAGTTCTACCCCACCTAAAACATGACGTAGTATTCCATCTGTGTCGAGCATTGCATTTATATGACCGGATCTCGTGATTTTTTCTAAATCAGAAAATGGCTCTTCAACTAATAAAACAGCATAATCACTCATATAAAATGTTCCATCATCAAGCGTCACTAATTTATTACCAAATGTAATATTTGTTGAAGTTATAACATTTCCTGCATTTTCAATAGCCTCTAATAATTTAGCATCGCTTTCCTGTGATCCTTCATTTGTATATAATGTATCTATTCCTATTACTGCCGGTTTATACTCTTCATCTTGTGTTAAAGCAGTTATTGCCGCAGCCATAATATCTCTTGGCCAAGGCATTGCACCATATGTGTCTTGAGCTTTTTCATCCATACCAATAATTACTATTTCAGAATTTGGAGTTTTATGAGTTTGATATATTTCATCCGAAACTCTATTTGCTATTGAATTGAAAATATCAAAACTAAGAGCAGTAGCTATCACTACTGCTCCTGTTAATGAAAAAATTATTCTTCTAAAGTTTCTTAATTTAAACTTCATTTTAATTTCCTTTTATGTTTTAATCATCGTCTTCTTCTTCGTCTTCTTCGCTTTGATTTGTTGCTGCCTCTTCAGCTGCTTTTTGCGCTTCTTCAGCTGCTTTTTGTGCTGCTTCGTCTGAATCATCACTATCGTCTGAATCATCACTGTCATCTGAATCATCACTGTCGTCTGAATCATCACTGTCGTCTGAATCATCACTGTCGT